>NZ_JBIWAL010000074.1:0-20194 GCF_044760045.1 Pseudomonas sp. NPDC098747
CAATATGTTAAATTGGCCGCTTTTCTGTGCAAAAATCCCCACAATCGCGGCCTAATGACCGTAGAAGTGCGGTAGTGTTCCGACAATCTAACACACGGACGCCGTCCGTTCTGTTTTCCACTGGAGAATCCCGATGGCACTAGAACGCTCCGACGTGGAAAAAATCGCGCATTTGGCCTGCCTTGGCCTTAATGATGCCGATCTTCCGCAAATCACCTCGGCCCTCAACAGCATTCTCGGTCTGGTCGACGAAATGCAGGCTGTTAATACCGACGGTATCGAGCCATTGGCCCACCCGCTGGAAGCCAGTCAGCGCCTGCGCGCCGACGTCGTGACCGAAACAAATCACCGCGAGGCCTACCAGTCCATCGCACCAGCGGTCGAAAACGGCCTGTATCTGGTTCCGAAAGTCATCGACTAAAGGGAAAGAGCCTGCAATGCATCAAATGACTCTGGCCGAGATCGCCCGCGGTCTCGCCGATAAAAAGTTTTCCTCCGAAGAGCTGACCAAAGTCCTGCTGGCGCGTATTACCCAGCTGGACCCGCAGCTCAACAGTTTCATCAGCCTCACCGAAGAGCTGGCACTGGCGCAGGCGAAAGCCGCCGATGCACGCCGTGCCAACGGTGAGAGCGGCGCCCTGCTGGGTGCGCCGATTGCCCACAAAGACCTGTTCTGCACCCAAGGCATTCGCACCAGTTGCGGCTCGAAGATGCTCGACAACTTCAAGGCTCCATACGACGCCACCGTGGTCGCGAAACTGGCTGCCGCCGGCGCCGTGACCCTGGGCAAGACCAACATGGACGAATTCGCCATGGGTTCGGCCAACGAGTCGAGCTGGTACGGCGCGGTGAAAAACCCGTGGAATCTGGAACACGTGCCGGGCGGTTCGTCCGGTGGTTCGGCGGCTGCCGTTGCCGCTCGCCTGTTGCCAGCGGCCACCGCCACTGACACCGGCGGCTCGATCCGTCAGCCAGCCGCGTTCACCAACCTCACCGGCCTGAAACCGACGTACGGTCGCGTTTCGCGCTGGGGCATGATCGCTTACGCCTCCAGCCTCGATCAGGGCGGCCCGTTGGCGCGCACTGCCGAAGACTGCGCAATTATGTTGCAAGGTATGGCCGGCTTCGATCAAAACGATTCCACCAGCATCGATGAGCCTGTGCCGGATTACTCCGCCAGCCTCAACGAATCGCTGAAAGGCCTGCGCATCGGTGTGCCGAAGGAATACTTCAGCGCCGGTCTCGACCCGCGCATCGCCGAGCTGATCCAGAACAGCATCAAAGAGCTGCAGAAGCTCGGTGCCGTGATCAAGGAAATCAGCCTGCCGAACATGCAGCACGCAATTCCTGCGTACTACGTGATCGCGCCGGCAGAGGCGTCCTCGAACCTGTCGCGTTTCGACGGCGTGCGTTTCGGCCATCGCTGCGAGAACCCGGAGAACCTCATCGACCTGTACAAGCGCTCCCGTGGCGAAGGCTTCGGGCCTGAAGTACAGCGCCGAATCATGGTCGGTGCTTACGCGCTGTCCGCGGGTTACTACGACGCCTACTACCTCAAAGCGCAGAAGATCCGTCGCCTGGTGAAGAACGATTTCATGGCTGCCTTTAATGAAGTCGACATCATCCTCGGCCCAACCACGCCGAACCCGGCCTGGAAACTCGGCGCCAAGAACAGCGACCCGGTCGCTGCCTATCTGGAAGACGTCTACACCATCACCGCCAACCTCGCGGGCCTGCCGGGCCTGTCGATGCCGGCCGGTTTTGTCGACGGTCTGCCGGTCGGCGTGCAGTTGCTCGCTCCGTATTTCCAGGAAGGTCGCCTGTTGAACGTTGCCCACCAGTATCAGTTGAACACTGACTGGCACACCCGCACCCCAACCGGCTTCTGAGGAGACACACATGCAATGGGAAGTCGTGATCGGGCTGGAGATTCACACTCAGCTCACTACCCGGTCGAAAATCTTTTCCGGTAGTTCGACCACGTTCGGCTCCGAGCCGAACACTCAGGCAAGCCTGATTGATCTGGGCATGCCCGGCGTGTTGCCGGTGCTGAACCAGGAAGCAGTGCGCATGGCGGTGATGTTCGGTCTGGCAATTGACGCCGAGATCGGTCAGCACAACGTGTTCGCGCGTAAAAACTATTTCTACCCGGACCTGCCGAAGGGCTACCAAATCAGCCAGATGGAATTGCCGATCGTCGGCAAGGGCCACCTGGACATCGCGCTGGAAGACGGCACTGTCAAACGTGTCGGCATCACCCGCGCGCACCTGGAAGAAGACGCCGGCAAGAGCCTGCACGAAGAATTCAACGGTGCCACCGGCATCGACCTGAACCGTGCTGGCACGCCGCTGCTGGAAATCGTTTCCGAGCCGGACATGCGCAGCGCCAAGGAAGCCGTGGCTTACGTCAAGGCCGTCCACGCGCTGGTGCGTTATCTGGGCATCTGCGACGGCAACATGGCCGAAGGCTCGCTGCGTTGCGACTGCAACGTATCGATTCGTCCGAAAGGCCAGGTTGAATTCGGTACGCGCTGCGAGATCAAGAACGTCAACTCGTTCCGTTTCATCGAGAAGGCGATCAACTCCGAGATCCAGCGTCAGATCGAGCTGATCGAAGACGGCGGCAAAGTGATCCAGCAGACCCGTCTTTACGATCCGAACAAGGACGAAACCCGTCCGATGCGCTCCAAAGAGGAAGCCAACGACTACCGTTACTTCCCCGATCCTGACCTGTTGCCAGTGATCATCGAAGAGTCGTTCCTCGGTGAGGTGCGCGCCACCCTGCCGGAGCTGCCTCCGCAGAAACGCGAGCGCTTCCAGGAGCAGTTCGGTCTGTCGGTTTACGACGCCAGCGTACTGGCCACCAGTCGCGAGCAAGCCGATTACTTCGAAAAAGTCGCAGCCATCGGCGGCGACGCCAAACTGGCGGCGAACTGGGTGATGGTCGAGTTGGGCAGCCTGCTCAACAAGCAAGGCCTGGACATCGACGAGTCGCCGGTTTCGGCCGAGCTGTTGGGCGGCATGCTGCAGCGCATCAAGGACAACACCATCTCCGGCAAGATTGCCAAAGTGGTGTTCGAAGCGATGGCCAACGGTGAAGGCAGCGCAGACGAGATCATCGAAAAACGCGGCCTGAAGCAAGTGACCGATAGCGGCGCGATCTCGGCGGTGCTGGACGAAATGCTCGCGGCCAACGCCGAGCAAGTCGAGCAATACCGCGCGGCAGACGAAGCCAAACGCGGCAAGATGTTCGGCTTCTTCGTCGGTCAGGCCATGAAAGCCTCCAAAGGCAAGGCCAACCCGCAGCAAGTGAACGAACTGCTGAAAAGCAAGCTCGAAGGCTGATGAAAATGGAGCCAGACCTAAAACCCTGGCTCAAATCCCTGTGGGAGCGAGCTTGCTCGCGAATGCGATCCGGCACTCAATACAAGGTTGACTGTCAGAATGCCTTCGCGAGCAAGCTCGCTCCCACAATTGTTTCGAGAAACCTTTGAATGAAGCGTCTGCTCCTGGGCTGCGCCCTGCTCTCCTTACTGACCGGTTGCGCCAGCACCGACACCATCGACCCGCACGGTTACGACCAGACCGGCGTCGCCTCCTATTACGGAGCCAAACACCACGGTAAACGCACCGCCAGCGGCGAAGCGTTCAACCAGAATGCCCTGACCGCCGCCCATCGCCGCTTACCCTTTGGCACTCGGGTGAAAGTCACCAACCTGAAAAACGATGAATCCGTCATAGTCCGTATCAACGATCGCGGCCCGCACACCCGTGGCCGCTTGATCGATGTGTCCCGCAAGGCCGCCGAACAACTCGGTATGCTGCGCAGCGGCACTGCACGGGTTCGCGTGCAGGCCCTCGACGACTGATGGAGCGCCAACTATTTTCGCCCTAGCCAATTTGCCGCTGATCAGCCTGATCGAATTGTTCGCAGGATTGTGCCTGCTGATCTTCGGCGCCGAGCTGATGGTGCGGGCGGCGGTGCGCCTGGCTGCACGCCTGCATGTACGGCCGCTGATCATCGGCCTCACCGTGGTCGCGTTTGGCAGCAGTGCGCCGCAAATGGCCGTCAGCCTGCAAGCGGCACAGGCGCATACCCCGGATATTGCGGTCGGTAGCGTGATCGGCAGCAGCATCTTCAACATTCTGGTGACCCTCGGCCTGTCGGCGCTAATCATTCCGTTGCGCGTGTCGCGACAGTTGGTGCGCCTTGATATTCCGCTGATGATCGGCGCCAGTCTGCTGGTGTTCTTGCTGGCGTGGAATGAAGAACTCGGGCGCCTCGACGGCATTCTGCTGCTGAGCGCATTGGCGCTGTATCTGGGTTTGCTGCTACGCCAGTCGCGACACTCGGCGCGACCGCATTCGGATCAACCGCAAACCGCGCCAGCACACTGGTTCACCAGTGTGCTGATGATCATTGTCGGCCTGGCCATGCTGGTGTTCGCCGGACGTCTGTTGCTGGGCGCCGCTGTCGTGGTGGCCACTGACCTTGGATTCTCCGAGCGCGTGATCGGCCTCACCGTCGTTGCCGTCGGCACTTCGCTGCCAGAACTTGCGACTTCGTTGATTGCTGCTCTGCGTGGGCAGCGGGATATCGCCGTGGGCAACGTGATCGGCGCCAATCTGTTTAATCTGCTTGGGGTGCTTGGGCTTACCGCACTGATCGCCCCGATGCCTTTGTCTGTCTCGCCCAATGCGCTGGATTTCGACCTGCCGGTGATGCTCGGTGTCGCCGCGTTGTGTCTGCCGGTGTTCTATTCCGGCTACCGCGTGACCCGCATCGAAGGTCTGCTGCTGCTCGGTTTGTATCTGGTGTACGGGCTGCACGTGGTGTCGTTCACCACCGGCATGCCACTGGCCGGCAAGCTGGAGCGGCTGATGCTGTTTTACGTTCTGCCGCCGCTGCTGGCGTTTCTGCTGTTCACGTCCGTACGCGCCTGGCGCCGCCAGCACCACAAAAAGGATATGCCATGACCGAATCGAAGAAGTCCGGGGTTGAAGTCCGCCGTCAGGTAATGGGCGATGTGTTCGTCGATCGCGCACTGGGCAATGCCACCGAATTCACCCAGCCGCTGCAGGATTTCGTCAACGAGCATGCCTGGGGTGGCGTGTGGAATCGCGAGGGTTTGCCGCTGAAAACCCGCAGCCTGATCACCCTGGCCGCGCTGACCGCGTTGAAGTGCCCGCAAGAGCTGAAGGGCCATGTGCGCGGAGCGTTGAACAATGGCTGCACGGTAGAAGAGATTCGCGAGGCGCTGCTGCATTGCGCGGTGTACGCCGGGGTGCCGGCGGCGATCGATGCGTTTCGGGCGGCGCAGGAAGTGATCGACAGCTACCAGAAACCTGAGTAACGCGGGGTCAGGGATATCGCTTTCGCGAGCAAGCTCGCTCCCACAGGGCTCTTCGGTGTTGATGAAATTTGATTAACAACACCGAAGAGCCCTGTGGGAGCGAGCTTGCTCGCGAAGAGGCCCTCTGCGTCACTGCAAATCCTGAAGTCAGATCCACCCACCCCACTGCAAAATGAAGATCCCGAGATTGGTCGTGATCGCTGCCATCAATGTAGTCAGCACGATAATCGCCGCCGCCAGTTCATGATTGCCCTGCGCCGCGCGGGCCATGACAAAACTGGCCGCCGCGGTCGGGCTGCCGAAGTACAGAAACAGAATCCCCAGCTCCGCACCGCGAAAACCGCACAGCCATGCGCCAAAGGTCGCCAACAGCGGCAAACCGATCATCTTCACCAGGCTTGAGCTGAGCGCCATGTTGCCGCTTTTGCGCAGCGCCGCCAGCGACAGCGTGCCGCCGATGCAGATCAACGCCAGCGGCAGCGTGGTTTGCGCCAGATACTGGCCAGAGGTTTCCAGCCATCCCGGCAGACCGATCTTGAAGTAGGCAAACGGTGCAGCCGCGATCACGCTGATGATCAGCGGATTGCTGAACACGCTTTTGCAGATGCTCCACGGATCGGACTTGATCACCGGGCTGTACACCGCCAGCACAATGGTCGAGAGCGTGTTGTAAAACAGGATCACCAGCGCCGCGAGAATCGCCCCGAGGGAAATCCCGTAATCGCCATACATGCTCGCGGCGAGTGCCAGACCGATCACCCCGTTATTGCCGCGAAACGCGCCTTGGGTATAGATGCCGCGATCTTCGCGCGGACACTTGAAAATCGCCCAGCCCCAAGCCAGGGCGAAACTGACCAGCGTGGCAACGGAGAAGTAGATCAGCAGCGCCGGTTGCAACGCGGCGTGCAGGTCTGCATGCAGGATACCGAGGAACAACAGCGCCGGCATGGTGACGTTGAACACCAGCGAAGATGCGGTGTGGATAAAGTTGTCGTTGATCCAGTTGATGCGCTTGAGCAGCACACCGAGAAACAGCATGGCAAACACCGGCGCGGTGATGTTCAGAGTTTCGAGGAAGATTGCCAGCATGCCGGGGAGCCTTGGGTGAGCGTCGTTAGGGGGCTAATGATAAGCCACTTGCGGCGCTATAGCCTCAATCCAAAAGTCAAAAGCCCCTCACCCTAACCCTCTCCCCGAGGGAGAGGGGACTGACCGCGGTGTCTTTCGTCATACATCGACCTGCACTACCGCGTCGATTGTGGATTCGGCAAAGCACTTTCAGGTCGATGTACTTCTAAAATATTCCCGGATCGGCCCCCTCGCCCTCCGGGAGAGGGCTGGGGTGAGGGTAGCTTTTGACCTCCCCCCGCAAACCTCAGGTAATCGGTGCCGGATTGAACAACGTAATGTCGTTATGCAGCTTGTGCTTCTCCGCCCACGTCTGTTTTTTGCCGCTGGCAACATCCAGGTAGTAGTGAAACAACTCCCAGCCCAACTCCTCGATAGTCGCCCGCCCGGTGGCAATCCGCCCGGCGTCGATATCGATCAAGTCAGGCCAGCGCTGCGCAAGCTCAGTGCGCGTCGAGACCTTCACCACCGGCGCCATCGCCAACCCATAAGGCGTGCCGCGCCCAGTGGTGAACACATGCAGGTTCATCCCCGCCGCCAACTGCAACGTACCGCAGACAAAATCACTGGCGGGCGTCGCGCAGAAAATCAAACCCTTCTGCTTGAAACGCTCGCCTGGGCCAAGCACGCCATTGATCGCGCTACTGCCGGACTTGACGATCGAACCCAGCGACTTCTCGACGATGTTCGATAACCCGCCCTTCTTGTTGCCCGGCGTGGTGTTGGCGCTGCGATCCGCTTCACCCTTGGCGAGATAGCGGTCGTACCAATCCATCTCGCGTACCAGCTCCTCGGCGACGGTTTTGGTTTGCGCCCGCGAGGTCAGCAGATAAATCGCATCGCGCACTTCAGTGACTTCAGAAAACATCACCGTCGCCCCCGCCCGCAGTAACAAGTCCGAGGCATAACCCAGCGCCGGGTTGGCGGTGATGCCGGAAAACGCATCACTGCCGCCGCACTGCATCCCCAGAATCAGCTCGGAGGCCGGCACGGTTTCGCGGCGGCGCTGGTCGAGTTTCTTCAGACGAACCTCTGCCAACGCCATGATCTGCTCGATCATCTCAGTAAAACCGTGACTGGAATCCTGCAAGCGATACAACCATGGATCGCTGAGATCGACCGACGCATCGTCCTCGTGCATCACCTGGCCAGCCTGCAATTTCTCGCAGCCCAGACCGATCACCAGCGCTTCACCGCCCAGGTTCGGGTTGCGTGCCAGATTACGCACGGTGCGAATCGGGATGTAGGCGTCGGTGGCGGTAATCGCCACACCACAGCCGTAACTGTGGGTCAGCGCCACCACGTCATCGACGTGCGGGTACTTCGGCAGCAGCTCATCCTTGATGCGTTTTACCGCGTGATCGAGCACGCCGGTGACGCATTGCACCGTGGTGGTGATCCCGAGAATGTTGCGCGTGCCGACGGTGCCGTCGGCGTTGCGATAACCCTCGAACGTGAACCCTTCAAGTGGCGCCTGCGCCTCCGGCACTTCGGTGGACAGCGGCAGGCTGTCCAGCGGCGGCGCGGTCGGCATGCGCAGTTGATCTTCCTTGACCCAACTGCCACGCGGAATCGGCTGCAACGCGTAGCCAATGATCTGGCCGTAGCGAATCACCTGACCGCCCTCGGGAATATCCTCGAGGGTGACCTTATGGCTCTGCGGCACGAAATCCACCGTCACCAGGCCGTCGGCGAACTCGGTTCCGGCCGGAACACCTTGGTCGTTGACCACTACCACTACGTTGTCCCGCTCGTGCAGACGGATGTAGCGCGGCGAGTCGGAATGTTCAATCAACTGCATGACGCCGCTCCTCAGGAATGCGCTTGAGACAATTTATCGCTGGCTTCAATACCGCCAGTGGTTGGCGGCTCTTTGAGCACCACACGTTTGATCGGGCCGACGATCACCAGATAGCTGAACACCGCCACCAGTGCGTTGGCACCGACGAACACCAGCGCCCATTTGAACGAACCGGTGGAGCTGATGATGTAGCCAATCACGATCGGCGTGGTGATCGAAGCGATGTTGCCGAAGGTGTTGAACAAACCACCGCTCAGACCGGCGATCTGTTTTGGCGAAGTGTCGGAAACCACTGCCCAACCCAGTGCGCCAACGCCTTTGCCGAAGAACGCCAAAGCCATGAAGCCCACGACCATCCACTCAACATCAACATAGTTGCAGGCGACGATGCTGCTGGAAACCAGCAGGCCAGCGATGATCGGCGCTTTGCGGGCGAAGGTCAGGGAGTGACCTTTGCGCAGCAGGTAATCGGAGATCACGCCGCCGAGTACGCCACCGATAAACCCGCAGATCGCCGGCAACGAAGCGATGAATCCAGCCTTGAGGATGGTCATACCGCGTTCCTGCACCAGGTACACCGGGAACCAGGTCAGGAAGAAGTACGTGATGCCGTTGATGCAGTACTGACCCAGATAAACGCCGAGCATCATGCGGTTGGTCAGCAACTGGCGGATGTAGTCCCACTTCGGACCGTCGGATTTTTTGCCGCGCTGGTCCATGTCGACCATGCCGCCGTTTTCGGCAATGTGTTTGAACTCGGCCTCGTTGATGCGCGGGTGTTCGCGCGGGCTGTAGATCACTTTCAGCCAGATCAGCGAGAACACGATTCCGAGGATACCCATGACGATGAACACGTGTTCCCAACCAAAGCTGTAGACGATCCAGCCCATCAACGGTGCGAACAACACGGTGGCAAAATACTGCGCCGAGTTGAAGATCGCCGAAGCGGTGCCGCGTTCAGCAGTCGGAAACCACGCGGCAACAATGCGTGCGTTACCGGGAAAGGATGGCGCCTCAGCCAAACCGACCAGGAAGCGCAACATGAACAGCGCAACAATCGCCGTGGACATGCCGAACTCACCGACGAAGCCTTGCAGCACGGTGAACAGCGACCAGGTGAAGATGCTCATGGCATAGATTTTTTTCGAGCCGAAGCGGTCGAGCAGCCAGCCACCGGGAATTTGCCCGGCCACGTAGGCCCAACCGAAAGCGGAGAAAATATAGCCGAGGGTGACCGCGTCGATACCGAGGTCTTTTTGCAGGCTGGAACCGGCGATCGCAATGGTCGCGCGGTCGGCGTAGTTGATCGTGGTCACCAGAAACAGCATGAGCAGGATCAAATAGCGGATGTGAGTCGGCTTTTGAGTCGGTTGCATGTAGATGTACTCCCACTGATTATTTTTATGCGCGGGTGAATCTTCTTTGGTCTGGCTTTTGTGGGAGCTGGCCTGCCAGCGATGGCATCACCTCGGTTTTTCAGTTACACCGCAGTGATGTCATCGCTTGCAGGCAAGCTCCCACAGATCAGGAACCGATGTAGCTGGTCTTCACGACGGTGTAGAACTCCTGCGCATAACGGCCTTGCTCACGTGAGCCATAGGATGAACCTTTACGGCCACCGAACGGAACGTGGTAATCGACGCCGGCGGTCGGCAGGTTGACCATCACCATCCCGGCCTGGGAGTGACGTTTGAAGTGGTTGGCGTACTTCAGCGACGTGGTGGCGATGCCCGCCGACAGACCGAATTCGGTGTCGTTGGCCATGGCCAGCGCAGCGTCGTAATCGGCAACGCGGACGATGTTGGCCACAGGGCCGAAGATTTCTTCGCGGCTGATGCGCATCGAAGCTTCGCTGTCGGCAAACAGCGTTGGCGCGAGGAAGTAGCCTTCGGTATCGCACGTCACCAGACCGCCGCCGCTGACCAGACGCGCACCTTCGGACTGGCCGATGTCGATGTATTTCATGTCCTGTTCAAGCTGCGCTTGCGAAACCACCGGACCGATATCGGTGCCGGATTTCAGCGCGTGGCCGACCTTGATCGACTTCATGCGCTCGGCCATGGCTTCAACGAACTTGTCGTGAATTCCGGCGGTAACGATCAAGCGGCTCGAAGCCGTGCAGCGTTGGCCGGTGGAGTAGAACGCGCTCTGCACCGACAACTCGACCGCTTGCTTGAGGTCGGCGTCGTCGAGAATGATCTGCGGGTTCTTGCCGCCCATTTCCAGCTGAACCTTGGCCTGGCGCGACACGCAGTTGACCGCGATCTGGCGGCCAACACCGACAGATCCGGTGAAGCTGATGCCATCGACTTTCGGGCTCTGCACCAGTGCGTCGCCAACCACGCGACCGCTGCCCATGACCAGGTTGAACACGCCAGCCGGGAAGCCTGCGCGGGAGATGATTTCGGCCAGCGCCCAGGCACAACCCGGCACCAGATCCGCAGGTTTCAGAACAACGCAGTTGCCGTAGGCCAGGGCCGGAGCGATCTTCCACGCAGGAATAGCAATCGGGAAGTTCCACGGGGTGATCAGACCGACCACACCCAACGCTTCGCGGGTCACTTCGACGTTAACGCCCGGGCGTACCGACGGCACATAGTCACCGGACAGACGCAAGCATTCACCGGCGAAGAACTTGAAGATGTTACCGGCGCGGGTCACTTCGCCAATGGCTTCAGGCAAGGTCTTGCCCTCTTCCCGTGCCAGCAGAGTGCCGAGTTCTTCGCGACGGGCGAGGATTTCGCTGCCGACCTTATCCAGCGAATCGTGACGAGCCTGAATGCCCGAAGTCGACCATGCTGGGAACGCTGCGCGGGCGGCGTCGATGGCAGCGTGGACTTGGGTCAGATCAGCCTTGGCGTAGTCGCCGATGGTGTCGCTCAGCTCGGACGGGTTGATGTTGGCCGAGTAATCGGAACCGGCAACCCATTCACCGTTGATGTAGTTGTCGTAGCGCTTTGAATCAGTCACTGAAATCGCTCCTCACGCAAAAGGCCGCTGATTGCTCAGCGGCCTTATCTATAGAGTTGTTATTGCGCACCTTGCTTGTCGATCAGCGCGGCCAGTGCTTCATATTCCTCTGGCAGCAGATCGGTCAGCGGCGCCCGTACCGGGCCTGCGTCATAGCCGGCAATTTTTGCCCCGGCCTTGACGATGCTCACGGCATAACCGGACTTGCGGTTACGGATGTCCAGGTATGGCAGGAAGAAGTCGTCGATGATCTTGCCGACGGTGGCGTGATCTTCACGGGCGATGGCGTGGTAGAAATCCATCGCGGTCTTCGGAATGAAGTTGAACACCGCCGAGGAGTAAACCGGCACGCCCAGCGCTTTGTAGGCAGCGGCGTAGACTTCGGCGGTCGGCAAACCACCCAGGTAGCTGAAGCGATCACCGAGGCGGCGACGGATCGACACCATCAACTCGATATCACCCAGACCGTCCTTGTAACCGATCAGGTTCGGGCAGCGTTCGGCCAGACGTTCCAGCAGCGGCGCGGTCAGGCGGCAGACGTTGCGGTTGTAAACCACCACGCCGATCTTCACCGATTTACACACCGCTTCAACATGAGCGGCAACGCCATCCTGACTGGCTTCGGTCAGGTAATGCGGCAGCAGCAACAGGCCTTTAGCACCCAGACGCTCGGCCTCTTGAGCGTATTCGATGGCTTGACGAGTCGAACCGCCAACGCCGGCCAGAATCGGCACGCTGGTTTCACAGGTATCGACGGCAGTCTTGATGATTTCCGAGTACTCGCTGGCGGCCAGGGAGAAGAACTCACCGGTGCCACCGGCGGCGAACAGGGCCGAAGCACCGTACGGAGCCAGCCATTCCAGACGCTTGATATAGCCCGCGCGGTTGAAATCGCCCTGCGCGTTGAAATCGGTCACCGGGAAAGACAGCAGGCCGGTAGAGAGGATGGACTTCAGTTCTTGTGGATTCATTATTCGAACACCCTGGTAGCAACGTTTTTTGTGATTGGATCGTTCAGCTATTCGCCGAGGTTGTAGGTCATCGTACAACTTAAAATATAACCGTCAACTGCATTTCATCGTTGCGAGGGCTTTTTTGTCGGACAAGATCGTTTCTTGACGTAGGAAATTTCTCGACTAAGGTTGAGATAACTGTATATACATACAGTCAAAAGAAAACTCACCGACGACATATCAAGGAGAAAGAAATGTCCGGTCTACACCACAATCCACAGGAAAACCTCACGCCGCTGAACGCCCGATTTGATGATCTGTTCACTCAATCCGGCATCAGCTTCAACACCAATAATGCGCATCTGCTGCTGCACATCGCCGATTCCCATAGCGATGTTCAATCCGTTACCGCCCTCCCCGGCAACGCCTTGAAAGGCAAGCCGCAGCTACGGTTCGAGGGCGCCGAACACACGGCGATCGGTGATAACACGCGGCTGCGCTTCGTCGAAAACGCTGAACCGGTGCTCGCGCAAAACGTGTCATTGCACCTACCGAACGGGTTGGCGCTCACCTACGGCCAGGTGCTGGCGCTGGGGGGAGATTTTTATGGCATTGCCGATCGCCCCGTCAGCGAAGGCGCCACCCCGGTGGATCGCCTGCAACGCTTCAATGCGGCATTCGACTCTCTCGCAGCCTTGCCTGCATCCCGGGCAGAAGCCACGCAGATTCTCGCGGTCATGCAAAAAGAAATCGACGCGGTTAAACAGGCCATCAAGGATGGTAAACAACCGCACGAAGCCTACGATGCGCTTGGAGATACATTGTCCGAGGAGTGGAACAAAATCACTGGCGGCGGCAGTTTTGTCTCCGCGCTGTTCCCACTTGGGCGCTACCTGAAACTGGCGGCGAACAACGCTGACCATTTCGGCGAATGGGCCCGGTTGGCTTACGTTGCCGGGCACACCGCAGCCCTGCAAACGGCAATCGCCGCTCGCGCCACTCAAGATGAACAGCAGTTGGAACGGGCCTACGCGATGAACGCGTTTGCCGACCACTTCCTCACTGACCTGTTTTCATCCGGGCACTTGCGTGTACCGCGCAAGGATCTTGCCGCGGTCGTGACCCCGAGCGATCTGGGCTCGCTCATCACCCGTTTCATGCACGATGAGGACAGCAAGTTCGGCCTTAAAGTACACAACGGGCGTGGCGATCAATGGCGGGCATACGGCGACAAGCGCTACTTCGACGCAAGCGACGCCGACAATCGCATTCAGGTCAATCAAGCGGTGCAGACATCGGCTGACGAGGTCTTTGCCGCTTACCTCAGCGGCAATCTGCCCGCGCCTTCCACGTTCGCCGCATTGCAGCATCTGCCGGATCTGAGTGCGGCTCTGAACCTGACGAACAATTTCTCGCCGCTGTTCCGCACCGAGGGTGGCAAGGTTTTGCGCCGCAAGGACGTCAACAACCTCAACGACACCGCCACCGTCGACGACTGGTGGGGCTGGAGCACTTACCTGCTGCTCAAGGATTACCACCCGACCGGCAACGTCAACTAAGGAGAACCGCCATGAAGATCAAATTGAAACTGGAACTGGCCTCGGGTCAATCGATGAAAGGTGCGCCGCTGGAATTGTTGGCCAAAGGCCGGCCGATTGCCCGGGCGACGGTGGATCCCCAAGGCTACGCAGCATTTGATGCCAAACACGCAGTTGGCCCCTTCGCCGTGCGAGTAGACCGTTCCATTCTTCCCCCTCGCTGACACAACCCCGCCCCTGTAGGCGCTGTCGAGTGAAACGAGCCTGCGGCAGCGCCTATTAAGGGGCTTTGAAATGTCTGGAAATGGACGGTTTAAAACCCGTCCTGCAAAAGTCTTTTACCGTGCAGAACCGCCGTGAATGGATCACGGCGCAACTCGCACGGAGAGCGATTGCTCATGATTTATGCCCCACCCGAACTCCCGCAATTTCTGCCTCACTCACCTGACACGGCAACCGTGAACGTATCGGCGTTGAGCGACGAACTGATCGTTCAGGTTCCCGATTCCGGCGATTTTGCGGCGAACTGGAGCGTCTACGCGATTCTAGGCGATGACCCGGAGGAGCCCGAATGGGCAGGCGAAGAAGTCAACACCGGCACCTGGGATGATGCCGAGGACGAGATGGAAAAACTGACGGGCATTGAACTGCGCATCCCCAAAGAAGCACTACTGCCGTACCTGCATACGGAAATCGAACTGCGCTACAGGTTTCAGGACGAGTCCAGCCAGGCCCCCTTCTCGGAGCCGTTGCTACTGCGGATCGAAGATTGATATCCAGCAGCGCCTGTTGATCGTGGCGCAACGTTCGAGTGATAGCTACCGTTCGTCGGGACTGGTATTTCTTACAGGTTCCAGTCATGTATCCCCCGCGCCTTAATGGCTCAGGAGTTAACGAACCGGCTCCGACAGGGCAAGGCCTTATCTGCGCTCATTCAACGGTTTGAATCGCTAGTGAAAAGGAATTTGATCATGACTGCACGAGTAAACGCATTGGCAGCGCCTGCTCTCAGGGAAGCGCTAACGCACGACGGCAAATTCACACTCTATGTTCACAATCTGATTGATCCCGCGCACGGCGAGGTTCCGGCATATGCAAATGCCAATGCGGGAGACCTGGTCAAATTTCTGATCGAGACTTCTACCGGTAATACATGGTGTGCCGAACATGCACTGACTGAGCCGGAACGGCATAAGCCTGTTGTATTTGCCGTTTCCAAGGCATTTTTTGAGAACGAAACCATTCCGGGTACTACCACTGAGCTGCGATACACCATTACCAACGTCAACGGTGACTCCGCAATGTCCCCTTCACTGACCGTCCATCTCGAAATGTAGGCAACACTCACCCCTGCGCCTGTGCCTCTTCATGGGCCTGGCGCAGTCTTTCGCGGCTGTTGGTCAGGTGCAGACGCATTGCCGCACGTGCCGCATCGGAATCCTGGCGGGCGATTGCCTCGTAGATTTCTTCGTGCTCACGGCTCAGGCGGCCCATGTAGTGCTGCTGATCATCATGGGCCAGGCGCGCCGAATTCAGCCGCGTACGCGGAATGATGCTGGTGCCCAGGTGGGTCATGATGTCGGTGAAATAGCGGTTGCCGGTGGACAGGGCGATTTCCAGATGGAAAGCGAAGTCCGAGGCGACGGCATCGCTGGCATGGGCAACGCTGTCGTTCAGCGCATCGAGGGCGGCGCGCATGGTCGCCAGTTGCTCGGGGCTGCGACGTTGCGCGGCAAGGCCGGCGGATTCTACTTCGAGGCTGATGCGTAACTCGAGAATGGCCAACACATCACGCAGGGTGACCACAGTGGCCGGATCGATACGAAAACCACTCGGGCTTGGCGTGTCGAGGACAAAAGTGCCGATGCCGTGGCGAGTTTCCACCTGACCTGCGGCCTGCAAACGGGAAATCGCCTCGCGCACCACGGTACGGCTGACGCCATGGGCTTCCATGATCGCCGACTCGGTGGGCAACTTGTCGCCACGCTTGAGCAGGCCATCACGGATCTGCTCGCTGAGCACCGTCACCAGTTCCTGAGCCAGGCTGCGGCGCTTACGGGGGAGGCGCGGGGTGTCGATCACGTTTTCCATGGTTTGCATCTAGTCTCGAAAATTCGGCTTGGGGTCATCATAGCTCAAGCGGGTTGTACGATCACTTCCTGTCATACCTGTCTCACTGTGGGAGGTAGCTTGCCAGCTCCCACAGGTATTGTGTGGTAGTCAGGCCGTCACGGTCTGCTCAACCAAGTGGCCGCTGTCGATTCGCACATGCCGTGGGTGGAAGCGTTTGAGGCTACTACGATGGCCCACGCTAACGATACTCAACCCCGGCAACTCATCGATCAGAGCCTGGTAAAGCGTGGCTTCGTCTTCTTCATCCATCGCCGAGGTGGCTTCGTCCATGTACAGCCAGTGCGGCGCATAGAGCAGTGCGCGGGCAAAGGCCAGCCGTTGCTGTTCACCGGGCGAGAGCATGCGCTGCCAGTGATTGGCCTCATCCAGACGAGCGACCAGATGCGGCAAGCGGCAGGTTTCCAGCACTTGCGCATAGCGTTCTGGTGAATAGGTTTCACCCGCCTGTGGGTAACTCAACGCTTCACGCAGGGTGCCGATCGGCAGATAAGGTTTCTGCGGCAGGAACAGATAGCGCGCCGCTGGCAAGCGAATGCTGCCGTGCCCCGCTGGCCACAAATGCCCCATCGCTCGCAGCAAGGTCGACTTGCCGCTGCCGGAGCGGCCGCTCACCATCACGCGCTCACCCGGCTCCACAGTCATGTCGGCGCTGGTCAGCAGATGACGCCCGTCGGCCAGATCGAGCCCAAGGTTTTGCACCTTCAATTCGCTGCCCTGATTCTTCACATCAATGGCCGGAGTGCGCTCTTCGTTGTCGGTCATGGCCTGCCGGAAACTCAGCAGGCGATCACAAGTGGCGCGCCAGGAAGCAAGGCTCTGGTACGCACTGATGAACCAGCTGAAACTCTCCTGAACGTTACCGAATGCCGAGCTGATCTGCATCAACTCACCGAGTTCGATCTTGCCGGAGAGATAACGCGGCGAGGCCACGATGAACGGGAAAATGATGGCCGCTTGGCTGTAACCGGCGGTGAAGAACGTCAGGCGCTTGGACACTTTCATGATGTCCCAGAAGTTGTGCCAGACATTCCCGAAGCGGGCGCTCAACCTACGATTCTCGTTCGGCTCGCCGTTGTATAACGCGATGCTTTCGGCATTCTCGCGAATCCGCACCATGGAAAAACGCAGGTCGGCCTCGAAGCGTTGTTGTTGGTTATTCAGGCCGATCAAACGACGACCGATCAAATGCGTCAGCCAGCTACCGACCACGGCGTAAACCAGCACGCACCAGAACATGTAGCCGGGAATGGTGATGCCATAGACTTCGATACTGCCCGACACGCCCCACAAAATGATCGAGAACGACACCAGGCTGACGATATTGCGCAGCAGCCCGATACCCAGTTCAAGGGTGTTGGACGTGAAGTTATTGAGGTCTTCGGAAATTCGCTGGTCCGGGTTATCGGTATAACCGCCCTGCTCCAACTGGTAGTAGTTCTTGTCGGCGAGCCAGCGCGAGAAATGCTTTTCAGTGAGCCAGGCGCGCCAGCGAATCGTCAGCATCTGGGTCAAATAAAGCCGATACACCGCCCCGATAATCGCCACCGCCGCAATCGCACAGAAATACAGAATCAGGCGCCAGAACGCCGCCTCGTCCTTCTTTTGCAGCGCGTTGTAAAAATCCTTGTACCAGGTGTTGAACCACACCGAGATGCCCACGCTGAGCAGCGAGAGCGCTATCACTGCAATCAGCAGCGTCCAGGCTTTGCCCTTCTCTTCACTGCGCCAGTAAGGCGTGATGATCGCCCATACTTTGCGAAAAAACTGCCCGCGCACAGCATCGTTGACCGCGGAGTATTCAGCGTTCTGATTCATGGATAAGGCTCGATATAGATAAGAACAGACACGCACCGATCATAGAGGATCGGTGCGTTTTATCGCGAGGGCTGGCGATGCTCGTTCAGCTCAGGTTCAGCGACGAACCGGGCGCTTTTGCAGTTTTCGCTGCAGGGTGCGACGGTGCATGCCGAGGGCGCGGGCCGTGGCGGAGATGTTGCCTTCGTGTTCGGTGAGCACACGCTGGATGTGCTCCCATTGCAGGCGATCGACCGACATCGGGTTTTCCGGCACAAGGCTGTCGAGGTCGGCGTGCTCGGAAAGCAGCGCGGCCAAAACGTCATCGGCATCGGCCGGTTTGCACAGGTAGTTGCAGGCGCCGCGCTTGATCGCTTCTACCGCGGTGGCAATGCTCGAATAACCGGTGAGGATCACCACGCGCATTTCCGGGTCCAGCTCCAGCAGCTTGGGCAGCAGCACCAGACCGGAATCGCCGTCCATTTTCAGGTCGAGCGCGGCGTAGTCGGGGATATCGGCCTGCGCGATGGTAATGCCTTCCTCGGCAGAACCTGCGGTGCTGACGCGAAAGCCGCGGCGGGCCATGGCACGGGCCATCACTCGGGTAAAGGTCGCGTCATCGTCGACCAGCAGCAAATGCGGCAGCTCTTCGCCTTCGACTTGGATTTCGTCACTCATGTTGGTCTCCTCGGGCGCCGTGAGGCAGGCGCAGCTCGGTGAGCGTGCCGCCTTCCTCATGACTATAGAGTTTCACTGAGCCGCCGGCGCGTGTCACGCTGGCCTTGCTCAAAAACAGGCCCAGGCCGAAACCTTTGCCCTTGGTGGTAAAAAATGGTTTGCCAATCTGCTCGGCGATGGCCAGCGGCACACCGGCGCCGTGATCGCGAATGCTGATGGTCAGGTTTTCCGCATCCCAGTCCAGCGTCACTTTGAGGTTTTCCGGGCATGCATCGGCGGCATTGTTGAGTAGATTCAACAGCGCCTGGGTCAGATCCGGCGGCGGTGCCATGCGCGGCACCTTGCCTTGGCCGAGACGGTGGAAGCGATAACTGGCTTCCGGGCGCATCAGGTGCCAGCGGTTCAGCGCTTCGTCGAGCCAGACGGTGACGTCCTGCATCTCCACCGCCAGACGCCGGTTGGCCTCGGCGGCGCGCACCAGTTGCTGCAAGGTTTCCTTGCACAACTTGACCTGATCCTGCAGCACTTTCAGATCGTCCTGCAGCATCGGATCGGGATGATCCTGCTGCATTTCCTTGAGCAAAACGCTCATGGTCGCCAGCGGCGTGCCCAGTTCATGGGCGGCACCGGCCGCTTGCGTGGCGACGGCGAGCAATTGCTGATCGCGCAGGCCTTCTTCGCGGCGAATCGCACGCAACTCCTCCTGACGACGCAACTCTTCGGCCATGCGCGCGGCGAAGAAGGTGATCACCGCGGCTGCAAGGGCGAAGCTCAGCCACATGCCGTAGATCTGCAGGTTTTCGCGGGCAACCGGAAGGGTTTCCAGCGGGTAGAAGCGCGTCAGCATCACGGTGTACAAGGCCAGCGCGATGCCAGACAAAATCACCGAATAGCGCCACGGCAGCGTCACTGCGGCAATGGTCAGCGGCACCAGATAATAGGAAACGAACGGGTTGGTGGAACCGCCGGAGAAATACAGCAACGCACTGTGGATAACCAGATCACAGGCCAGTTGCAGGGCGTATTCCAGCTCGGTCACCGGCCATGAAGTACGCAGGCGCACCGCGGTGAACACGCACAGCAGAATCGAACAGCCGAGGGTCATCGCCAGTTGCACCCACGGCAACGGCAACAGCTCCAGCCAGTAGGCAATGCCCACCGACCCCGCCTGCGCGGCGAGCACCAGCGTGCGAATAAAAGTCAGCCGCCAGAGGTTCTGGCGAGTGGCGGAAGTCAGTTGTACGGGGGCGAGCATGAGCTCTCCTGATGAGCGCTCCAGGCGGATCGCACGGAGTATAACCAAGCCGCGCCCTCCAGAGGCGAAAGTGCGGCAAACGACCACATGGCAAAAACATTTTCGGCGGCTATAAGGACGCCTTCGCGAGCAAGCTCGCTCCCACAGGAGAACGCATTACAAATGTGGGAGCGAGCCTGCTCGCGAATGGCTGCGCAGCAGCCCCTGCATCTGTATAGAAGTTGTAACTGGGCGAACCGGATCATAAAAGCTAGAGTCTGATGGTTTCACGCAGGCCTGAAACGAAAAAACCTGCGCCCTCATCAAGGAGCTTTCATGCATACATTTCGCCGCAGCGCCGCCCTCCTCGCCCTGACCGTCGGCAGCGTCGCCAGCCTTCCGGCCCTCGCCGCCGATGAGCTGCACTACAACCAGATTTCCCTGCGCGCCGAAGTAAGCCAGGAAGTCGCCCGCGACCTGATGATCGTGACCCTCTACACCGAAGAGCAAAACACCGACCCGGCCAAACTCGCCGCCGAAGTGATCTGAAGATTGTAGTTTTGGGTTTGAGTGTGATTGATAGTGTATTTCTTGTTGGTGGGCGTTTGATT
>NZ_JBIWAL010000075.1:0-869 GCF_044760045.1 Pseudomonas sp. NPDC098747
ATGAACACAGCATATGAAAAACGACTAAGACTGTTTCCTTCATTTTTTCAGTTTCCCGCGGCGCGACAAATCTCACCGAACTCATCTGCATTCAGGGAAGCTCCACCAATGAGCCCCCCATCGATATCCGGCATGCCGAACAGTTCGACCGCATTGGCCGCCTTCACGCTGCCGCCGTATAGAAGCCGCACACCTCGTGCGACTTCAGAATTCTCTGCCGCTAACTGCTCGCGAATGGCTTTATGCACATCCTGAGCCTGTTGCGGCGTTGCAGTCAGTCCGGTGCCAATGGCCCAGACCGGCTCGTAAGCTATAACTGCCTTTGCAAAAGCACCTACACCCAGCTCCTCAATGATGCTGCCCAGCTGACGCCCGACAACTTCAAGAGTTTTACCGGCTTCGCGCTGCTCAAGGGTCTCCCCTATACACAACACCGGGATCAAGCCACATGCCTGTGCCGCTGCGAACTTGCGATTCAGCATCCCGTCTCGCTCGCCCATTATTTGGCGGCGTTCGGAGTGCCCAACAAGCACCAAGGAACAACCTGCATCCACCAACTGACTCGGCGCAATCTCACCGGTCAATGCACCTTGCATGGATTCCACCGCAGAATTCTGCGCGCCGACCGAAATCGACTTGCCTTTCAAGCCATCAATCACTTGATTGATATACAAGCAAGGCGGGAATACCGCGACATCAACACCGCTTGGCAAGGCCATATGACGTAGGCCGTTGATCAGCTCAGCGACGCTGGCGCGGGTACCGTGCATCTTCCAGTTACCAGCTACCATAGGGCTAATCATGGTTTTAGTGTTGTGTATTTTTTGTGTGTGATTTTTCGTTTATATATCTTTGGTTGCATTATGTTT
>NZ_JBIWAL010000075.1:879-10397 GCF_044760045.1 Pseudomonas sp. NPDC098747
ACCGTGCATCTTCAAGTAACCAGCTACCATAGGGCGACGCATGCTGTACCTCGTCGGTCAAAGTGGGCGCAGATGTTACCCAACACAATCATGGCTTGCAAGCCGTATCAGGCAGAAACTTCAGTTACCAGTTTTGCCAGTTCTTCGGCATAGCCGCGAACCTGAGCCTCGTCCTCGCCTTCGACCATCACGCGCACCAGAGGCTCTGTGCCGGACTTGCGCAAGAGCACACGCCCACGCCCCGCCATTGCCTGGGTTACGCGCGCGCTTGCTTCCTTGACAGCCGGATGCTCCAGCGGGCTTTCGCCACCGCCGAAACGCACATTGATCAGCACCTGAGGACACTTGCGCAACGCTTGGCGGGCTAGCGCCAGGCCTTCGTTACGCGTCTTGAGCGCCATCAGCACTTGCAGAGCCGCAATGATCGCGTCGCCTGTCGTGGTGTGATTGAAGCAGACGACATGTCCCGAGTTTTCACCACCGACCAGCCAATTACGCTCCAGCAATTCAGCAATCACATAGCGATCGCCAACATTGGCACGAATGAATGGAATCGAAAGATCGGCGAGCGCCAACTCAAGACCGAGGTTACTCATGAGGGTGCCAACCACGCCGCCCTGCAGCTTTCCACGCTCATGCAAATCACGCGCAATGATGAATATCAATTCGTCGCCATCAACAATTGCACCAGTGTGGTCGACCATCAAGACCCGATCGCCGTCACCATCAAAGGCGATTCCCAGATCAGCATGTTCAGCCAATACTGCCGCCTGCAACTGACCCATATGGGTCGAGCCGCAGTTGTCATTGATATTCAGGCCGTTGGGCTGGGCCGATAGCACGACAACGTCCGCACCAAGCTCACGGAAAACGCTTGGGGCAACCTTATAGGTCGCGCCGTGTGCGCAATCGATGACAATCTTGAGGCCAGAAAAAGTGGTGCCAGTGGGCACACTACTCTTGCAGAATTCAATGTATCGACCAGACGCATCGTTGATCCGCGAAACTTTACCAATCTTGCTCGATTCGACCACGGTCATCGGAGTGTCGAGCAGCTCTTCGATCATCAACTCCAGTTCATCCGGCAGTTTGGTGCCTTTTCCTGAAAAGAATTTGATGCCGTTATCATCATGCGGGTTGTGCGAAGCACTGATCACGATGCCGGCCTCAGCCTGGAAAGTGCGCGCCAGGTAAGCGATGGCTGGTGTCGGCATTGGACCGAGCAGCATTACATCGGCACCTGCCGATGTCAGGCCAGCCTCGAGCGCCGACTCGAACATATAGCCGGAAATTCGCGTGTCCTTGCCGACCAGCACCTTGCAGGCACCCTTCTTGCGGAACGCCATGCCAGCAGCCCAGCCAAGCTTGAGCATGAAGTCAGGAGTAATCGGATATTCACCGACTCGACCACGAATGCCATCAGTACCAAAGTATTTCTTGCTCATAAGTGCTCCATCATTCTTATTCGGCTGATTCGACGGCCGCGATCATTCGCACCACATCTACCGTTTGCGCCACATCATGGACACGCAATATACGCGCACCCTTGACTGACGCCAGTGCGGCCAGCGCAAGACCACCATACAGACGCTCGCCCACGGGACGATTCAACGCATGCCCGATCATGCTCTTGCGCGAAACACCCACCAACAAGGGGCGGCCCAACACATGCAGGGCTTCCATATGCTTAAACAAGCTTAGATTGTGCTGCAAAGTTTTGGCGAAGCCAAAGCCCGGATCGAGAATGATTCGCTCGGCCGGAATACCTGCCAATGCACATTGCGCCATGCGCTCGGCGAGAAACTCGCCGACTTCCCGAGTGACGTCATGGTACTGAGGATTGTCCTGCATATCACCCGGCTCACCGAGCATATGCATGAGGCATACCGGCAAACCGGTTGCCGCTGCCGCATCCAAAGCTCCATCACGCTGCAGTGATCGCACATCGTTGATCAGCCCTGCACCCAGTCGCGCGGTTTCGCGCATCACGGCAGGTGTCGATGTATCGACCGAGATAATCACATCGATCTCGCGGTTGATCAGCTCGACAATCGGTGCCACGCGCTCAAGCTCCTCCAACGGAGACACCGCTCGCGCGCCAGGGCGAGTGGATTCGCCGCCGACGTCAATTAGCGTCGCACCAGCCGCCACCATCGCTTCGGCGTGGCGCAAGGCCGCATCGAGCTGGCTGTATCGACCGCCATCTGAGAAGGAATCGGGAGTGACATTTAGAATGCCCATGACATGCGTCTGGGCCAAATCAAGAACCCGGTTGCCGCAAGGCAACCGGGGCAGGGACTGTACAGAAGTCATTTCAAACCTTACACGTCAGCAGCTGGACCGCCGATCGGTGTCTCCGGACGCTCATCCTGAACTACTGGAGGCGGCGGCGTACCGGTGCCACCCGACCAATCGCGAGGCTCGCGAGGCGTACGGCCAGCCATGATGTCATCGATCTGTTCAGCATCAATCGTCTCGTACTTCATCAGGGCATCGGCCATGGCATCGAGCTTGTCACGATTGTCCGCAAGGATCTGCTTGGCCGTGCCGTAGCACTGGTCAATGATGCTGCGCACTTCGGAATCGATCAGCTTGGCCGTTTCACCGGAGAAGCTGGCAGCCTGACCGCCACCGCCACGACCGAGGAACACTTCACCTTCCTCTTCGGCATACATCAGCGGACCGAGTTTTTCCGACAGGCCCCACTTGGTCACCATGTTTCGCGCGATCTGACTGGCACGCATGATGTCGTTGGAAGCACCGGTGGTCACACCGTCGAAGCCCAGGGTCATTTCTTCGGCGATACGGCCGCCATACAGCGAGCAGATCTGACTGATCAATGCACGCTTGGACAGGCTATAACGATCTTCTTCCGGCAGGAACATCGTCACACCCAGCGCACGACCGCGCGGAATGATCGACACTTTATAGACCGGATCATGCTCAGGTACGACGCGACCAACAATAGCGTGGCCGGCTTCGTGATAAGCGGTGTTGCGTTTCTCTTTCTCGGACATGACCATCGATTTGCGCTCGGCGCCCATCATGATCTTGTCTTTGGCCAGTTCGAATTCCTTCATCTCAACGATGCGCTTGCCGCTACGGGCAGCGAATAGCGAAGCTTCGTTGACTAGGTTAGCCAAGTCGGCGCCGGAGAAGCCAGGAGTACCACGCGCGATAACACCCGGAGCGACGTCGTCACCCATTGGCACTTTACGCATGTGAACCTTGAGAATCTGTTCGCGACCACGGATGTCCGGCAGACCGACCACTACCTGTCGGTCGAATCGGCCCGGACGCAGCAGCGCAGGGTCGAGTACGTCAGGTCGGTTGGTTGCAGCGATCACGATGATGCCGTCATTCATTTCGAAGCCATCCATCTCAACCAGCAATTGGTTAAGAGTCTGCTCACGCTCATCGTGACCACCACCCATGCCCGCGCCACGATGGCGACCGACGGCATCGATTTCATCGATGAAGATGATGCACGGAGCGTGCTTCTTGGCCTGCTCGAACATGTCACGGACGCGGCTCGCACCGACGCCGACGAACATCTCGACAAAGTCGGAACCGGAAATGGTGAAGAAAGGCACCTTGGCTTCGCCGGCAATTGCCTTGGCCAGCAGGGTTTTACCGGTACCCGGAGGACCGACCATCAGCACACCGCGAGGAATTCGACCGCCCAGACGCTGGAACTTGCCCGGATCACGGAGGAACTCAACCAGCTCGCCGACTTCTTCCTTGGCCTCATCGCAACCGGCAACGTCGGCCAAAGTGGTTTTCACCTGATCTTCGGACAGCAGGCGCGCCTTGCTCTTGCCGAAGCTCATCGGCCCGCCCTTGCCACCGGCACCGCCCTGCATCTGGCGCATGAAGAACATGAACACCGCGATGATCACCAGGATCGGGAAGCTGGCCACCAGAAGCTGGGTCCAGATACTTTGCTGTTCAGGCTGCTTGCCTTCAACCACAACGTGGTTGTCAACCAGATCGCCGATCAGGCCATTGTCTTGAATTGCCGGACGAATGGTCTTGAAGCTGTCGCCATCGCTGCGCTTGCCGGTAATCACATAACCATCAACGGCGACGCGCTCGACCTTTCCATCCTTGACCTGCTGGATGAAGTCGGAATAGTTGAGGGTCTGCGGCTCGTTAGGGCTGGAGAAGTTGTTCATCACCGTCACCAGGACAGCCGCGATGATCAACCACAGGATCATATACATTGACATGTCGTTCAATTAACTACCCTCTGAAGCAAGCTCCGCTACTGGCGCGCGCTTCGCATGATATTCACCGGCCTAACTTACTACATTACCTACAACTCTGGCAGGCGCCGTCTGTAACCCTTTGTGAAACACTTTCTACACAATATTCGTTAAAGCGCCCGGGGCGAAATACGAAAAACCTATCGCCCTGGTCGAAAAACCTCGTTTTACTCGCTCCGACCGCGGTAGCCCCAAGCCAGCATGTATTGCTCGCGGGAGGTGCCACGGGAAGAATCCGGCTTGATCATCTGGATCTTGTCGAATTTCTTACGAGCGTCCTTCAGGTAAATATCGAACCCTTCGCCCTGAAAAATCTTGATTACGAAATTACCACCGGGCTTGAGTATCCGCTCCGCCAAATCAAGAGCCAGCTCGCAAAGAAACATGGCTTTTGGCATATCCACTTCAGGCGTACCAC
This sequence comes from Pseudomonas sp. NPDC098747, assembly GCF_044760045.1. Lineage (NCBI taxonomy): Bacteria > Pseudomonadati > Pseudomonadota > Gammaproteobacteria > Pseudomonadales > Pseudomonadaceae > Pseudomonas > Pseudomonas sp. NPDC098747. The sequence continues at coordinate 5,563 of NZ_JBIWAL010000075.1, forward strand.
TCATATTGGGGGCCATATCGGAAATCACAAGGTCCACCTGCGAATTACCCACAGCCTCAAGGATCTGAGCGAGCACTTCGTCCTGGGTGAAGTCACCCTGGATGAAAGTCACGTCCGGAATGCTGTCCATTTCCAGGATGTCCGAGGCGATCAGACGCCCCTGACCACCGATCAGTCGGCTAGTGACCTGCGACCAGCCACCGGGCGCCGCGCCCAGGTCGACAACGCTCATGCCAGGACGGATCAGCTTGTATTTTTCCTGGACCTCCAGAAGTTTGTAACTCGCACGCGAGCGGTAGCCATCCTTTTGCGCCTGCTTCACATAGGGATCATTGACATGTCTTTTCAGCCAACCAAGGCTTGTCTTGGAACGCGCCATTGGGCACCTCGATGATAAGGGTCGTGATTAATTGGGCGGATCCGCGAACCCTCGGGTAAAATGGCCGCCATTTTACAGAATCCAGACTAAAGGGTCAGATTATGCCGCTCACTCAAGAGCAGAAGAAACAGTACAAATCCATTGGCCACCATCTGAAACCAGTTTTGACTGTGGCTGACAACGGTTTGACTGAAGGTGTGTTAGCCGAACTTGAACGCGCTTTGGCGGATCACGAGCTGATCAAAATCAAGCTCAACATCCTAGATCGCGAGTCGCGCTTGGCGTCCATTGCTGAACTGTGCAAGGTCGGCAAGGCGGATCTGGTACAGGTCATCGGCAAGATGGCGCTGCTCTACCGCAAGAACTTCAGTGTCAACAAGCAGCTGTCGAACGTTCATCGCTTCAAGTGATGACAAGGGTCAAGGGTGTGCTTCGCGCACCCTGCCACTCCATCCCGGCACCGGCAGCATTACCAGCACCAGCCCGGAAAACCCCAGAACCAGATAGCTGAACACCTGCCAGCGCTGCGCATCCGGCCAGCCGACACGCACTGCGACAAACATCGCACACGCATACAACGCCATCAACAGCACCTGCCCGCGAAAATCCCGCCATAGACTGGCAAGGCCCTCGGCCTGTAACAGCACCAAAGCCTGAAATATCACGCATGCGGCGGAAAAACCCACCACCAGCATTTCAAATGCACTGGCGACTTCATCGATCAACAGCGGCGCCAGGCCAATCTTGCCCAACGCCGGCTGCAAACCGAAATGAATCAACCAGAGACCACCGACCCATAACATCTGGGTCAGTTGCCAAAGCATGGCGCCCGCATGCAGCGGGCGGCCGGCTTCAGATGTGACGGACTTCAACAATCTCGTACTCGATAACGCCACTTGGCGTTTTCACGGCGACCGTGTCGCCCTCTTCCTTGCCGATCAAGGCACGGGCCAGAGGCGAACCGACGGAAATCTTGCCAAGTTTGAAGTCAGCCTCATCCTCACCCACGATGTGGTAAGTGACGCTTTCATCAGTCTCGACGTTGGCGATTTCGACGGTAGTGCCGAAGATCACTTTGCCGGTATGAGGAATGGTCGTGACATCAATGATGACCTGATTCTGAATCCGACCCTCGATGTCACGAATCCGCGCCTCGACCATGCCCTGCTGTTCGCGGGCGGCATGGTATTCAGCGTTCTCTTTCAAGTCACCCAACTCGCGGGCCGTGCCGATGTCCTGGCTGAGCTTCGGACGGATGACCTTGGTCAGGTGAGTATGTTCTTCTTCCAGGGCTTTCGCGCCCTGGACGGTCATTGGATATTTGATCATGCCTTCAATCCTGCGTGTAGATCCTGCAAGCGACGCACGGTCTTTTCCGGACCGAACTTCAGCGCTTCACAGATAGCTTCGCCAGCAGCAATGGTAGTGGTGCAGTAAATCTTGTGCTGCAAGGCATTGCGACGAATGGAGTACGAATCGGCGATCGACTGGCGACCTTCGGTAGTGTTGATGATCAGCGTGACTTCATCATTCTTGATCATGTCGACCACGTGCGGACGACCCTCGGTCACCTTGTTCACACGGCGCACTTTCAGGCCTGCAGCTTCAATCAGCTTGGCAGTACCGGCAGTGGCAACCACTTCGAAGCCCAAGTTGATCAGATCACGGGCTACGCCTGCAACCAGTGGCTTGTCATCGTCACGCACGCTGATGAATGCAGTGCCGCCAGTCGGCAGCACTTCGCTCGCGCCCATCTGGGCTTTGGCGAAAGCTTCACCGAAGGTGTCGCCAACGCCCATCACTTCACCGGTCGACTTCATCTCAGGGCCGAGGATCGGGTCAACGCCAGGGAATTTGGCGAATGGGAACACCGCCTCTTTCACGCTGTAGAAGTTCGGGATGATTTCTTTGGTGAAGCCGATTTCTTTCAGCGTTTTACCAGCCATCACGCGAGCCGCGATCATGGCCAAGGAAACACCGATGCACTTGGACACGAACGGCACGGTACGGGAAGCGCGCGGGTTGACTTCGATGACGTAGATGTCTTCGCCTTGCAGCGCCAATTGCACGTTCATCAGGCCGACAACGCCCAGTTCCAGGGCCATTTTCTTGACCTGTTCGCGCATCTCGTCCTGGATGTGCGCCGGCAGCGAGTACGGTGGCAGCGAGCACGCGGAGTCACCGGAGTGAACGCCAGCCTGTTCGATGTGCTGCATGATCGCGCCGATCACCACGTCTTTGCCGTCGCAGACCGCATCGACGTCCATCTCGATGGCGCAGTTGAGGAAGTGGTCGAGCAGCACCGGGCTGTCGTTGGACACTTTCACCGCATCACGCAGATAGCGCTTGAGTTCTTCTTCTTCGTAGACGATTTCCATCGCACGACCGCCCAACACGTAGGACGGGCGAACTACCAGCGGGTAACCGATCTTGGTCGCGGCACGAATGGCTTCGTCTTCGCTGCGCACGGTAGCGTTTGGCGGCTGACGCAGGTTCAGGCGCTCAACCATCTGCTGGAAACGCTCACGGTCTTCGGCACGGTCGATGGCGTCTGGGCTGGTGCCGATGATTGGCACGCCAGCGGCTTCAAGGGCGCGAGCCAGTTTCAGCGGGGTCTGGCCACCGTACTGGACGATTACACCTTTCGGCTTTTCGACGCGGCAGATTTCCAGCACGTCTTCCAGGGTTACCGACTCGAAGTACAGACGGTCGGAAGTGTCGTAGTCAGTGGAAACGGTTTCCGGGTTGCAGTTGACCATGATGGTCTCGTACCCGTCTTCGCGCAGAGCAAGGGCGGCGTGTACGCAGCAATAGTCGAACTCGATGCCCTGGCCGATACGGTTTGGGCCACCGCCGAGGATGATGATCTTGTCGCGACCCGACGGCGCTGCTTCGCATTCTTCCTCGTAGGTCGAATACAGGTAGGCGGTGTCAGTAGCGAACTCGGCCGCGCAGGTGTCAACGCGCTTGTAGACCGGGAACACTTCCAGCTTGTGACGGTGAGTCCGCAGGTTCTTCTCGGTCACACCCAGCAGTTTGGCCAGACGCTGATCGGAGAAGCCTTTGCGCTTGAGCTTGAACATCAGATCGCGGTCGATAGAGGACAGACCCAGGGTCTTGACCTTCTCTTCGTCCTTGATCAGATCTTCGATCTGTACCAGGAACCACGGATCGATCATGTTCATGCCGAAAATTTCTTCGACGGTCATGCCAGCGCGGAAAGCGTCCGCCACGTACCAGATACGCTCGGCGCCCGGCACGGTCAGTTCGCGCTTGAGCACGCTCATGCTTTCCGGATTGCTCAGGTCGAGCTTCTCGTCCAGACCGCAAACGCCCACTTCCAGACCACGCAGGGCTTTCTGCAGGGATTCCTGGAAAGTTCGGCCGATAGCCATGACCTCACCAACCGACTTCATCTGAGTGGTCAGACGCGCGTCAGCCTTAGGGAATTTTTCGAAAGCAAAACGTGGCAGCTTGGTGACGACATAGTCGATCGACGGCTCGAAGGACGCCGGAGTAGCGCCGCCAGTGATTTCGTTTTGCAGTTCGTCCAGGGTGTAGCCGATCGCCAGCTTGGCCGCGATACGCGCAATCGGAAAGCCAGTGGCTTTCGAGGCCAGCGCCGATGAACGGGATACTCGCGGGTTCATCTCGATGACGACCATGCGGCCAGTGTCCGGGCAAATACCGAACTGGACGTTGGAGCCGCCGGTTTCCACGCCGATCTCGCGCAGCACCGCCAGCGAGGCATTACGCATGATCTGGTATTCCTTGTCCGTCAGGGTCTGTGCCGGCGCAACAGTGATCGAGTCACCGGTGTGCACGCCCATCGGGTCAAAGTTTTCGATGGAGCAGACGATGATGCAGTTGTCCTTCTTATCGCGGACAACCTCCATCTCGTACTCTTTCCAGCCGATCAGGGATTCGTCAATCAGCAGCTCTTTGGTCGGCGACAGATCGAGGCCGCGGGCGCAGATTTCTTCGAACTCTTCACGGTTATAAGCGATACCGCCACCGGTGCCGCCCATGGTGAAGGACGGACGGATGATGCACGGGAAGCCGAGCTTCTCGAGCACTGCGTTGGCTTCTTCCATGCTGTGAGCGATGCCCGAGCGCGGGCAGTCCAGGCCGATGGATTTCATCGCCTTGTCGAAGCGCGAACGGTCTTCAGCCTTGTCGATGGTGTCGGCGTTGGCGCCGATCATTTCCACGCCGAATTTCTCCAGAACGCCTTCGCGCTCCAGGTCGAGGGCGCAGTTCAGAGCGGTCTGGCCGCCCATGGTCGGCAGCAGCGCGTCTGGACGCTCTTTCTCGATGATTTTGGCAACGGTCTGCCATTTGATCGGTTCGATGTAGGTCGCGTCGGCCATCGACGGGTCGGTCATGATGGTGGCCGGGTTGGAGTTCACCAGGATGACGCGGTAACCCTCTTCGCGCAGGGCTTTGCAAGCCTGGG
>NZ_JBIWAL010000075.1:10407-19226 GCF_044760045.1 Pseudomonas sp. NPDC098747
AATGAAAATGCAACCAACGACAACTAAAAACTCTAAAACACACTAAACCAACAAAACGATCTTCCCATCTCAGAGAATCAGGATGCTTTTAATGTCTGTACGTTTTGGCATGGGTTTGTCACTCAAATCCGCAGGTCAGTCGGCAAGCCGTCTTGATCGATTTCTGAAGCCTCGAAGGGGCCGCCGGTACCGGGGCCACCCTCGAGGGGCTTCTCTCTACAGTCTCAAGGCGAACGCTTAGCGTCGCTTGGCCATCTCGTTGATGAAGCGGTCGAACAGTGGCGCTACATCGTTCGGGCCCGGGCTCGCTTCAGGGTGACCCTGGAAGCTGAACGCGCTCTTGTCGGTGCGCTCGATACCTTGCAGGGTGCCGTCGAACAGCGACTTGTGGATCGCGCGAACGTTGGCGGGCAGGGTTTCTTCGTCTACCGCAAAACCGTGGTTCTGGCTGGTGATCATCACGACGCCAGTGTCCAGATCCTGTACCGGGTGGTTGGCACCGTGGTGGCCGTGGCCCATTTTCAGGGTCTTGGCGCCGGAGGCCAGAGCCAGCAACTGGTGACCGAGGCAGATACCGAATACCGGAATTTCGGTTTCCAGCACTTCCTTGATTGCCTTGATGGCGTAGTCGCATGGCTCCGGATCACCAGGGCCGTTGGACAGGAACACGCCATCCGGCTTCAGTGCCAGTACGTCGGCAGCAGGCGTTTGCGCCGGCACGACAGTAACGCGGCAGCCGCGCTCAACCAGCATGCGCAGGATGTTGACCTTGACGCCGTAGTCGTAGGCAACCACGTGGTATGGCAGCTCGGAGGCTTCGATGGTCGCATGGCTGTCGGTTTTCAGATCCCAGACCGTCGAGCGCCATTCGTATTGCTTCTTGGTGCTGACGACTTTCGCCAGATCCATGCCCTTCAGGCCCGGGAAGCCTTGCGCTGCGGCAATGGCGGCTTCTTCGCAGATGTTGTCGCCGGCCATGATGCAGCCGTTCTGGGCGCCTTTTTCACGCAGGATGCGGGTCAGGCGACGGGTATCGATACCGGCGATTGCCACAACATTGTTGGCTTTCAGGTAATCGTCCAGGGACATCGTGTTTCGCCAGTTGCTCGCCACCAGCGGCAGGTCACGGATGACCAGACCGGCAGACCAGACGCGATCCGACTCGGCGTCTTCCGGCGTGGTGCCGGTGTTGCCGATGTGCGGGTAGGTCAGGGTAACGATCTGTTGGGCGTAGGAAGGATCGGTAAGGATTTCCTGATAGCCGGTCATTGCGGTGTTGAACACCACCTCACCAACGGTTTGACCGTCGGCTCCAATGGCTTCGCCGCGAAAAATGCTGACATCAGCAAGGGCAAGTATGGCTGGCTTAGTCAAGAAGACCTCCCGTAAATAACGCATGAAAGGGCGATCGCAGGTTGTAAAAAAGCGGAATGACGTATGGACACGTCACCCCGCTTGTTCACTGAATTATTCTGCGCGCTTTTAGTGGACACACTAAAGCTGTAGCTTACAGAAAAAGGCTTTTTTGGTCTACCGCCAATGAGCCCGAAAGGGCAGAGAATGCGACAGGGCGTCGCTTGGCGGAACAAACCGGGCTCAAACATGTGGTTTGAACCCGGTTTCTGTAGCATTTCAATGCAGGTCGAGCACGTCTTGCATGTCGTAAAGACCCGGCGCGCGACCATCCAGCCACAACGTAGCGCGCACCGCACCCTTGGCGAAAGTCATGCGACTTGAAGCCTTGTGCGTAATCTCGAGCCGCTCGCCTTCACAAGCGAACAGCACCGTGTGATCACCGACCACGTCCCCACCGCGTACCGTGGCAAAACCAATGGTTTCACGCTCGCGGACACCGGTATGACCTTCACGGCCATAGACCGCAACTTTCTGCAGATCACGATCCAGCGCGCTGGCAATCACTTCACCCATGCGCAACGCCGTACCTGACGGCGCATCGATTTTGTTGCGGTGATGCGCTTCGATGATTTCGATATCCGCATCATCACCCAACACACGTGCCGCCATATCCAGCAGCTTCAGCGACAGATTGACCCCGACACTGAAGTTGGCGGCGAACACGATGGGGATATCCTTGCCCGCCTCGGCCAGCAGTTTTTTCTGCGCAGCGTCCAGCCCGGTCGTGCCGATGACCATGGCCTTGCCTGCCTTACGACAGAAGGCCAGGTTTTTCAGCATAACCTCCGGCAGCGTGAAGTCGATCAACACATCGAATTCATCAGCTACCGCTTCGACATGACCGGACAACGGCACGCCAATTCGCCCCAGCGATGCCAGCTCACCGGCATCGACGCCGATCAGCGTGCTGCCCGGGCGAACGATCGCGGCAGTCAGCCCGGTCAGCGGCGCGCGCTGCTGCACGGCCTCGACCAGAATCTTACCCATGCGCCCGGCGGCGCCCATCACTGCAATACGTCGCATGCCGACTCCTTACAAATCGCCGAAGAAGCGCTTTACACCATCGAACCAACCGGTGGTTTTCGGCGAATGGCTGTTGTCATCGGCCAGCGAGCTGCGGAACTCTTCAAGCAATTCACGCTGACGACGGTTCAGATTGACCGGGGTCTCGACGGCCACACGGCACATCAGATCGCCCGCACCGCCGCCGCGCACTGGCGCTACGCCTTTGCCGCGCACACGGAACTGCTTGCCGGTCTGGGTGCCTTCAGGGATTTTCAGTTTGACGCGACCATCAAGGGTCGGAATCTCCAGCTCGCCGCCCAACGCAGCATCGACAAAGCTGATCGGCACTTCGCAGAACAGATGCTTGCCGTCACGCTGGAAGATGTCGTGTTCGCGGACATTGATGACCACGTACAGGTCGCCAGTCGGACCACCCTGAGTCCCCGCCTCGCCTTCGCCAGACAGACGAATACGGTCGCCAGTATCAACGCCGGCCGGCACTTTGACCGACAGGGTTTTGTACTCTTCGACACGACCGTCGCCGTGGCAGGAATCGCACGGATCAGAAATGATCTTGCCTTGGCCATGGCAGCGCGGGCAGGTCTGCTGCACCGAGAAGAAACCCTGTTGCATGCGCACCTGACCGATGCCGCCACACGTCGGGCACGTCGAAGGCGACGAGCCTTTCTTGGCGCCCGAGCCATCGCACGGCTTGCAGTTGACCAGCGTCGGCACGCGGATATTCACGGAGGTGCCGCGCACCGCTTCTTCCAGATTCAGCTCCAGGGTGTAGCGCAAATCGCTGCCACGCTGGGCGCCGCCACGGGAACCGCCGCGACCGCCACCAAAGAAATCACTGAAGACATCGCCAAAGATGTCAGAGAAGTTCTGACCGCCGAAACCGGCACCGCCACCGCCCATGCTCTGGTCTACGCCGGCATGGCCGTACTGGTCGTACGCTGCACGCTTGCTCGAATCGGACAATACTTCATAGGCCTCGTTGGCCTCTTTGAACAGTTCTTCCGATGCTTTGTCATCGGGATTACGGTCCGGGTGGTGCTTCATCGCCAGACGACGATAGGCCTTTTTCAGGTCCGCGTCGCTTGAGCCACGCTCAACACCCAACACTTCGTAATAGTCACGCTTAGCCATAAGTTCTTCGCACTCTTGAGGACGTTCGGCAAACCCCTCCTGAGGATCGCCAAACTCGTTGAGCCCCAATACAGGCCCGGACCCAACTCACGTCAATTCAACGATCCTGGTCTTTGATTCATGCGGTACTTTCGGCGCGAAAAGCAGGAGCATTCCCGGCCATACCACAGCATCCGAACCTTGTCGCATGCTGTAAAAATTCGCGTATTCCAGATACGCCAACGCGGGAGCAAGCTCCCGCGCGGCGACATCCTACCAGTCACCGCCTTAAGGCAGTCAACCGGCCGACCAACAACTTACTTGTGGTCTTTAACTTCTTCGAACTCAGCATCGACAACATCGTCAGCTTTTTCGGCTTTCTCGTCGTGCGGTGCCGCCCCTTCAGCAGGCTGAGCCTGTTCGGCGTACATCTTCTGAGCAACCGGAGCGGAGACTTTCGACAGCTCTTCGACTTTCGCTTCGATGGCAGCCTTGTCGTCGCCTTTCACAGCGGCTTCCAGAGCAACCACGGCAGCTTCGATCGCAGTCTTCTCTTCGGCGGTGACTTTGTCACCCGCGTCAGCGACCATTTTGCGAGTCGAGTGAACCAGTGCATCACCCTGGTTACGGGCAGCGGCCAGCTCTTCGAACTTGCGGTCTTCCTCGGCATTCGCCTCGGCGTCACGCACCATGCGCTCGATTTCTTCGTCGGACAGACCGGAGTTGGCCTTGATCACGATCGACTGAGTCTTGCCGGTAGCCTTGTCTTTCGCGCCAACGTGCAGGATGCCGTTTGCGTCGATGTCGAAGGTTACTTCGATCTGCGGCACGCCACGTGGTGCAGGTGGAATGTCGGCCAGGTCGAACTTGCCCAAGGACTTGTTCTGCGTGGCTTGCTTACGCTCGCCTTGCAGGACGTGAATGGTCACGGCGCCCTGGTTGTCGTCGGCAGTCGAGAACACTTGCGATTTCTTGGTAGGAATCGTTGTGTTTTTCTCGTTCAGCGCAGTCATCACGCCACCCATGGTTTCGATACCCAAGGTCAGCGGGCTGACGTCGAGCAGCAGAACGTCTTTCACGTCACCAGCCAGAACGGCGCCCTGGATCGCAGCACCCATGGCAACAGCTTCGTCCGGGTTAACGTCTTTACGCGCTTCTTTACCGAAGAAATCGGTCACCAGCTTCTGTACCAGCGGCATGCGGGTCTGACCACCGACCAGAATCACGTCGTTGATCGCGCCAACGTCCAGACCTGCGTCCTTCATGGCGATGCGGCAAGGCTCGATGGTGCGCTGGACCAGGTCTTCAACCAGTGCTTCGAGCTTGGAACGCGAAATTTTCACGTTCAAGTGCTTAGGACCGGTGGCATCTGCAGTGATGTACGGCAGGTTGACGTCGGTCGACTGAGCGGACGACAGCTCGATCTTGGCTTTCTCAGCGGCTTCTTTCAGGCGCTGCATGGCCAGCGGGTCACCTTTAAGGTTCATGCCGCTTTCTTTCTTGAATTCGTCAACGAGGTAGTCGATCAGACGAATGTCGAAGTCTTCACCGCCCAGGAACGTGTCACCGTTAGTGGCCAACACTTCGAACTGGTGCTCGCCGTCAACTTCAGCGATCTCGATCACGGAAACGTCGAAAGTACCGCCACCCAGGTCATAAACGATCACGGTGTGATCGCCCTTGGCCTTGTCCATACCGTAAGCCAGAGCGGCTGCGGTTGGTTCGTTGATGATACGTTTAACGTCCAGACCCGCGATGCGGCCAGCATCTTTGGTCGCCTGACGCTGGCTGTCGTTGAAGTAAGCCGGAACGGTAATTACCGCTTCGGTAACTTCCTCGCCGAGATAATCTTCGGCGGTCTTCTTCATCTTCTTCAGAATTTCAGCCGAGATTTGTGGCGGCGCCATTTTCTGGCCGTTCACTTCAACCCAAGCGTCGCCGTTGTCAGCCTTGGCGATCTTGTAAGGCACCATCTGAATGTCTTTCTGCACAACTTCTTCGTCGAAACGACGACCGATCAGACGCTTTACTGCGTAAAGAGTGTTGTGCGGGTTGGTGACTGCCTGACGCTTGGCAGACTGACCAACCAGAATTTCGCCATCGTTGGCGTAAGCGATGATCGACGGCGTGGTACGCGCGCCCTCAGCGTTTTCGATAACTTTTGCTTTGCCGTTTTCCAGCACGGAGACGCAGGAGTTGGTAGTCCCCAGGTCGATACCGATAATTTTGCCCATGTTAACTCTCCCGAAACTTTTGGATTTGGATGCCGCAGCAGTGGTGGCTGACTGCGGTAGCACTTAAACGCTTGACTTCTAAATGGGGGCCTTGCGGCCAATTTCAAGCCTGTTCGTCAATCGAAGGCGAAACTGGCGCCGGCGCCTTGCTGACCACGACCATGGCCGGGCGCAACAAACGACCATTTAGCTGGTAGCCCTTCTGGAACACTTTCAAAACACTGTTCGGCTCAACGTCTGCGCTTTCCTGCATGGCCATTGCCTGATGCTGAACGGCGTTGAACGGTTCGCCATGCGGATCAATCGCTTCAAGCTGATAACGCTTGAGGGTGTCGTGGAACATTTTCAGGGTCAGCTCGATGCCTTCGCGCATCGGACGGATGCTTTCGTCGTCCGGGTTCGACAGCTCGAGGCCGCGCTCCAGGCTGTCGACGATCGGCAGCAGGTCGCTGGCGAATTTTTCCAGCGCAAACTTGTGCGCCTTCTCCACGTCCTGCTCGGCACGACGACGGACGTTCTGCAGATCGGCAGCAACACGCAGAGACTGATCCTGCGCGGCGGCCAATTGCTCTTCGAGCACTTGTACACGGGTCGCCAGGTCGTCACCCGAAGCCTCGGGCGCCTGATTGGCTTCTGGGTTTTGCTTATCTACTGTCTGTTCGTCAGCCATAGAATTCTCCTTTCAATATCGTCCGCGAGTTCGACTCGCGCTTCTGTCCCGATATATGGGGCCGCAAAATCAGGCTTCAAGGGGGTTCAAGCATTAACCCTACAAAAAAGTGCTGCTTTTTTTCATTCCTCGATGAGCTAAGCATTTGCATTGCTCAAGCGAATCGACCTAAGCGAGGGCATTGTCAGCCCCAAACAAAACACTGTATAAATAACCAGACCTAAAGCCTGGGAGCGGCCTTTATGCTGGTGCACCTGTCCGTACATAACTACGCCATCGTTGAACATCTCGATCTTGAACTTGATCGCGGGATGAGCGTGATCACAGGGGAAACCGGCGCCGGCAAGTCGATCATGCTCGACGCCCTGGGCCTGACCCTTGGCGATCGTGCCGACAGCGGCGTAGTCCGCCCGGGCGCCGACAAGGCCGACATCCTGGCAACCTTCGACTTGGGCGATATCCCTGAAGCCAGCGCCTGGCTGGCCGAGCGCGATCTGGACATCGACGGCCCGTGCATCCTGCGCCGGGTCATCACCTCGGAAGGTCGTTCGCGCGGCTATATCAATGGCACGCCCTGCCCGCTTGGCGATTTGAAGTCCCTTGGCGAATTGCTGATCGACATACACAGCCAGCATGAGCACCAGTCCCTTCTGAAAACCGATACCCATCGTCGCCTGCTGGACGAATACGCTGGTGCGACCGATCTCGCCCGCCAGGTGCATCTGGCTGCGCAGCGCTGGCGCCAGACTCGCTCGGAGCTTGAGCGTCTTTCCAATTCCGGCGACGAACAACGCGCTCGCCATCAACTGCTCAGCTACCAACTCGAAGAACTCGAAAACCTCGGGCTCGGTGATAACGAACTCGAACAGCTGGAGCAGGAACACAAGAACCTGACCAACGCTGAAACCCTGCTCGGCATCTGCCGACAAGTGGTCGAACAATGCAGCGAAAGTGATTCCGGCAATGTGCTGAACGCATTGACCGCCAGCCTCAATCGCCTGTCGAGCGTGAACAATTCCGTTGGCGCCCTTGGCGAAGCCAGCAGTTTGCTGACCAGCGCACAGATTCAGGTCGAAGAGGCCGTCGGTGAACTCAACCGCTTCCTGGATAACTTCGATGCCGACCCGGCACGTCTGCAATATCTGGAAGAGCGCCTCGACGCCATTTACACATTGGCGCGCAAGCACCGGATCCAACCGAACGAAGTCAGTGAAATGCAGCAAAAACTGCTGGATGAAATCGAAACGCTAAATGCCAATGACGAATCCATCGAGCGATTGGCAGAAGAGTTGGCCTCCTATGCCCGCCACTATCAGGAAAAGGCACGGGAGCTGAGCGATCTGCGCCATCAGGCAGCTGGCAGTCTAGCCAGTGCGGTGGAGCAAGAAATTCAACGTCTGGGCATGCCAGGCGGTCGATTCACCATCGAGCTGCGCGCCAACAGCAGCGACGAACTTTTGCCTAACGGGCTCGAACAAGTCGAATTGCTGGTGAGCGCCAACCCCGGCCAACCGCTGAAAGCGCTGGCGAAAGTCGCATCCGGTGGCGAACTGTCGCGAATCAGCCTGGCAATCCAGGTGATCACCGCACAGACCTCTCGCGTTCCAACCCTGGTATTCGACGAAGTCGACGTGGGCATTGGTGGCCCGACGGCTGAAATTGTCGGCCAGTTATTGCGCCGACTCGGTGAACGCGGTCAGGTATTGACCGTCACGCACTTGCCACAAGTGGCGGCTCAGGGGCATCAGCACCTGTTCGTGCACAAAGTACGCGGGGAAGAGGCTACGCACACCGCCGTCTCCAAGCTGAGCAAGAACGACCGTATAGAAGAAGTCGCAAGGATGTTGGGCGGTATCGATCTGACCAAAGAGTCCTTGGCGCACGCGAAGAAGATGGTCGTCACCGCAAAAGTTTAAGAATGGCAGAAAGCACGAAGGCGACCCTTGGGTCGCCTTCGCTCGTTTCGCGAACCTGAAGTTCGCGCGACATGCTTACTTTTTCTTGCGTACGTACAGCACCAGATTGTGATCAACCATCTCGAAGCCATGCTTCTCGACGATCGATTTCTGAAGTTTTTCGATTTCTTCGTCGAAGAACTCGATCACTTCACCGGACTCCACGTTGACCATATGGTCGTGGTGGCCACCGTCGGCCAACTCAAACACTGCGTGGCCGCCGTCGAAGTTGTGACGGACCACCAGGCCAGCGGCTTCGAACTGGGTCAGAACACGGTAAACCGTGGCCAGACCGACGTCCTCGCCCGCTTCCATCAACGCCTTGTAGACGTCCTCGGCACTCATGTGACGCTGCTCTGTAGAGTCGAGCATTTGCAGGATCTTGACCCGTGGCAGGGTCACTTTGAG
>NZ_JBIWAL010000076.1:0-16900 GCF_044760045.1 Pseudomonas sp. NPDC098747
GGTGGCAGCTTCATCAAGATTGATGCGAGCGGCGTGACCATGAGCGGCCCGGTGATCAACATGAACTCGGGCGGTGGACCGGGTAGCGGCACGGGGGCGGCGCCGTTGTTGCCGGGGCCGTTGAAGCAGGCGGATGCGGATAAGGCTGGGCAGTTGCTGGTGCCGGCGCAGCGGCAGGCGTTGATGCAGAAGAAGCCAATCTGCGCGATCTGCGAGAAGGCCAAACTGGAGGCGCAAAATGCTTAAGTCGGAATTTCCATTGGAAAACGGCCTTCCCCAAGGTCTTCCGTGGAATGGCACGGTTGGTTTATTGCTTGATGGTGTCAGCGTTGAGAAGCTCCCACAGCACTTATATCAGTGGACAGAAAATCCTCAATTCGAGCCGCTTTATCTCGGGACACGCTGGGCAGAACTGGGCGATATTTCCCCATGCCTCGTGCTGATAAAAAACCAAAACGACCCGATCTTGGCTCAGTTCCTAAACGCCTCAAACCAGGAATGGGGTCACTTGGTGTTCAGCGATCAATCATGGGATCAACTGGTCGCACACTTTCGCTGGCTCACCAGCGTCTTGCACCCGATGGGCGAAGAAGTGTTGTTGCGTATCGCGGATCCGGCCGTAACCCATGCACTGCTCGCCCACGCAGCAACCATCAAGGATCCGACTCTGTTCGGCCCATGCAAACAAATCGTTACTGCCGATGCTGCATTGGGTTGCTGGTACATAAACCAGCGGCCGAACAATTCTCCCGAGCCCGACCACAGTAAGCGCTATCGATTGACCGACGCACAACTCAGTCAACTGGATGAGGTGAACTTTCGCAACGTAGTAATGCGCCTTGATGCACACATGCAAGAATACTTTCCAAGCTATCAGGCACAGTCGACCTCACAGCAACGCTGGGAACACCTGCATGCGCTGGCGTCGACCTCCTATGATCACGGTTTCAACACCGAACTCGACATCCCCCTCTACGCCAATAGCCGCTTACGGATTCGGTATGGCGGCAGCCACAAGCCTGTATGGGGAAAAAGGCTCTGTCGCTCGTTGGACTGAAGCCTTGAGGTCGGGAGATAGTGCAAAACTGGCTGGTGCCAGCATGACAATCGCGGGTGACTCTGGACAAAAATACCAGGAAATAATGTTTGAAACCAAGACACTTAACGTTGGAAGCAGGAAGGAATTCTCAACAACCGGGCTTCTCAGCGCACGAAATACAACCGCTCAGCATTCATTGTGACCACCGACACGCTGACGGTGCTCGAATCATCAAAACAAGCCGGGCAAACCTAATGTCTTCAATAAAAGAGCAATCCAGCGACGATCTCAATCTCAAAAAAATACGGCCCGTGGCTGGTGAGAAGCGTAAATTCGCGACAGGTGAAGCATTATTCCTCTCCCCGCTTCCGATACCAACGGGCAACGTCCCCATGGATTTGGGCGGAAGCTTTGTTGAGGTGAACGACACATTCCTCGACGTAGGCAGTAGTAATTTCGGCAAGGCTTTCCAAGCGAGAGCAATGATTGGACTCGGGATGATGTTTATTTTTTCATGCCTGATTATTCTGCCTTTGCTTGCAGGATCTACTACCTGGGGAAACGCATTTTCCGAGTCCTTTTGGGACAGAACAGCAGGTATGTTCCATTTCGGTGTGACCTTTAGTATATGGGGAGGAGGAATAGCTGCGCTCCTGGGTACTTACGTTATCTTTAGCACTACCAGAGCGAAGTCGCGCACCCGTTCAATTAGATTCAACCGCCAACGTCGTGAAGTCTGTTTCTTTCCCGAAGGTTCTGACGTCCCCGTCATTCAACCATGGGAAGAGATAGTATCTTGGCTTTCAATCAGTACAGGTGTTACTGGAGTAGGAGTAACAAGCGCCTATACCTTTGGTATGGCGTTCGACGATTCCAAAGCTGACGTAGTGCATTTTGTGAGACAAGGCGTGATGACTCCTGCTCATGGCTTAGGTAAGTGGGAAGCCATACGTGTCTATATGGAAAAAGGTCCAGAGTTCTGCCCTGGCAAAGCACCATACGAAAACCGAGGCACCTTAGATAAAGAACGAAAAGACATGCACGAGGAATACCAGCACAACGAACGTTCCGCATTAGGAGTTGGTTGGTGGTACCTGACACACCTGATCACTTGGTGGCGTTTTCCGTACTGGGTAGCAGAATGGGACCATCGTTTCAGCATGAAATCTCTACCTGATTCCATTGCTGAGTGGTCCAAACCTCTTCCGCCTGAACAATGGGGCAAGCCAAGCCCAGCGCTTAAAGAGCAAAGCGCGAAAATCGAAAAAGCCTTTGCTCAAGGGCAGGATTTTATGACGTACTTCAAGGCAAACCTAAACGAAAGCAAGGCAGAAGAATAAAAGACAGCTGAGCTATTTAATTGCCAAAAATAAAATCGCCCGATAACAGTCGGGTCAAGTCTGAGCTTTTACAAAACTTGAAGACGCGATAATCGTTGCCATCAACCACAAAATGCACAACTGCCAAGATCCGTCGAACTCGCACTTCACGCACCTGGAAGGAGTGTAATTCACCTACCGAAAAATCACCTAGACCCACGAAGTATCCGGTACTTCAGGTTCCGATGACTAGCGTCAGCCGGTTTCCTAACTCAGGCCGACCGTCTCAAGCATCGGCTAGCTCTGCTGGTCGATGAAATAAAACAGGGAATCGCACTTTCTAAAGAATGGGAAAACAATCACCCTCCTCTTTCTTACTATGCTCCCATTTACGGCTACTAAGCTGTTTCGCTGAAGGGTAGATTTGCAAAACGCGTAATTTCATCACAACAAAATTGCAAAAAAATCGCAGCCCAACGCTGCGATTTTTCCTTCGTACCATTTACACAGCAGCCAACCGCACCTGCTTCTCCAACTCAACCTTCAACCCAGGCTCCAGCTTCAATTGCCGCGCCAGTTCATCCAGGTAGCTCTTCTCCATGAAGTTCTCCTCGTCCACCAACATCACACTGGCGATGTACATCTCAGCCGCCATTTCCGGGGTGCTGGCGGCGCGGGCGACGTCTGCTGGGTCGAGGGGTTTGTTGAGTTCGGCGTGTAGCCAGTGTTGCAGTTCCTGATCGTTGTCGAGTTTGGTGAATTCGCCTTCGATCAGTTGGCGCTCGCGGTCGTCGATATGGCCGTCGGCTTTGGCGGCGGCGACCAGGGCCTTGAGGATCGCCTGGCTGTGCTGTTCGACCTGCGCTGGAGGCAACCGGTCGAGGGTCTGGGGTTCGCCTTGTGGCGCGGTGCCTTTTTGCGCGTTCCAGTTGCCGTAAGCCTTGTAGGCCAACACGCCCAGCGCGGCGAGGCCGCCGTAGACAGCGACTTTGCCGCCGACATTTCGCGCCTTTTTACTGCCGAGCAGCAGGCCCATGGCGCCCGCCGCCAATGCACCACCACCCGCGCCTGAGAGTAGACCACCGAGGCCACCGCCGCCGGAAGACCCGCCAAGCAAGCCGCCCAAGCCACCGGCAGCCGATTTGTTCTGCGACCCGCCGGCCTTGTTCTGTAGCAGATCCTGGCCGGATTTGAGTAGTTGATCGAGCAAGCCACGGGTGTTCATTTTTCGCCTCCAAACTGGGGTTATCAGGATCTATAAGGCCCTCAGCCTAGTTCGAAAGTGCCCTGGAGAGACTTACAAGTGTGCTTCCAGATGTTGCTCGCCCTCCCCGCAACGTCCGGCCGCTGTGACTACGCGCACAACGAGCGTTTCCTACAGACACAGCCTTCCGGCAAAAGCCCCGTTTCCTACGCTGTACGTCGACAGAGTAGACTTGTCGCCGCAAGCGCCTGACCGATAGGCTTTGTCCCGTCGCTGCTACTTCAGCGACCCGGGGTCGAAGCCGGGACATCATCAACATGACGCTCTGCGCCCACCATAGAAACCCAGGCATTTTTGTCTGTCAGTTTCGCCTTATGGCGGGCCGTGTGGCGCGGGCCTCTCGGCTTCCATGTTGATCGAGAATGTTCCGACTTCGAACGCCGCACGGTTCGCCACCCAAATCTGTCGAAGGATTAGTGGCGACTTTCATTTCAACATGGAGTCAGAAATGCTTAAGCACACGCCAAATCCACCTGAAACAAACTCACACTTCACCCCCACCGTCTTCACCCGCCACAACCGCTTCCTCCACGCGTTCATGCAAGACCACGAAGCCTGGTTCTGTGTTCAGGATTTCGGGCGCCTGATGGGCTATCCGCTGAACGAACGCCTCACGCTGAAACTCGATCCCGATCAGCGCCGCAATGTCCTGATGCGCAAGGACGGCGAAATCGTCAATTGCGCAATGGTCAGCGAGTCCGGCCTGTTCGCGCTGCTCGTCCACCACTTCGTCCCGGAAAACCGCAATCTGCGCCAATGGCTGAGCCATGAAGTGATTCCGATGTTGCGCCAATCCAGCGCCATACCTGCGGAGAATCGACCAAGTCTGAGTTCGGTGAACTGGGCTGGCGTCACCGTCCCTCTGCTTCACTGGCAACAGCAGGCATGGGTCAAATGGCGTGACGTACCGGAGTTGATGCACGGCCAGCGGCCGTATCCGGTTTTGGGCACGTGTCGCTAAATCTCCTTTAAAACTGGCGTCTCTGGCGTCGATTCTGACGCCGGAGAGCTGGGCAAATCATCTCGCAACATATTCCGACTTTTTGTTTCGCCTAGTCTCGCTAGAGTTTTCTTCAACCGCCGCATGCTCATTTGTTGACGAAGCTCAGGCAGCAGCTTAGGGTGTTTACGTCGTTTACAACGTATACAGGAACACTGACATGGCCTCGCCAGTTCTATCTTTTCGCGTCGAAGAATTGTTGGCACAGCAGCTGGATGATCTGGCTGCCGCCACAGACCGAGATCGTCAATACCATCTCAAGCGTGCGCTGGTCCGATATGTGGAAGCCGAATCCTGGCATCTACAAGCCATAAGCGAAGGCATCGCCGATGCCGATGCTGGAAATCTCACCGACCTGGATGCCGTGAAGGCTAAGTGGGCAAAGCGTGCCGAGCGTAGTACTGACTAAACGGGCTGAAAATGATCTCGATCTCATCCACGAGTATTACCAAGAACTTTTAGGTACGGAGGCCTCTTTCAGAATCATCTCCGCGATTCTGAAAACATTTGATCAATTGGAACAGTTCCCGGGGTCAGGCAGGCCATCAGTCGTCCCGGATATCCGAGAACTGGTTTTGACTCAATATCCATTCATAGCGCCCTATCGCTTGATACATGGCCGGATTCAGGTGATCCGAGTTTTGCATCAGCGAGCAGAACGACCGCAGGATTGGTGAACCAGCCGTAAATGGACGACTGGTTTATTCACCCTTCACTCAAAACCGCGAAACACTCCTCATCGCATCCACCAGATAGCGCATCGCTATCCGATCACTCTCTGAGAGCTCTCGGTAACGTTCCACCAGTTTCAGCTCATCGGAGCTGAGCCGGCGTCTTCTGCGGCCGCTGCCGAGGCAGGGAAAGATGCCCAACAAGTCGGTGATGCCTTGTACTTTTGCCATGGACGATGTCCTTTTCTGATACGTCAAAGAACTGCTAAACCACCACATCGCCCTGCCCCTTTCAGCAGCGTCGAGTGCCCCACCGGCCTGAAGGTTCGCGACCGGTCATGCCCATAGAATAGAAATTAAATCGGCGCTGGAAAGGGTTATTTAGAGTAATTAGTCGAGAAAAGCAGATATGCCGTATAAATCAGAAAACACTGTCGGAAAAAAAACTGACATGTCTTGTTTCATTGCCAGACGGCGCGTTGTAATCAATCATTTCTGCTCGACAATCGAACGGTTTAAGCTAGCCGGCATCTGTTTATAGTCCGTTGCGTTTGGTCGAAGGCTTGTCCGAACCGTTATTTATGATCCAGCACGTGCCAGGAAAGGCGCGGGATTGCACACGACAGGTTGTATTTATGCACCGCAGGAATTTGCTCAAAGCGTCCATGGCCATTGCGGCTTACACCGGTCTTTCGGCCACCGGCCTGCTGGCCAGTCGTGCCTGGGCAGCCCCCAATGGTGGCGCTGCCGATGGCGAGGCGCAGGCCTTCGACTTCGAAGCGTTGAAGCGCCAGGCCAAGCAACTCGCCGGCAACGCTTATCAGAACACTAAACAGGTGTTGCCGCCGACGCTGGCGACCATGACTCCGCAAAACTTCAACGCGATCCGCTACGACGGCGAGCATTCGTTGTGGAAGGAGAACAAGGGTCAACTGGACGTGCAGTTCTTCCACGTCGGCATGGGTTTCCGCCAGCCGGTGCGCATGTACAGCGTCGATGCAAAAACGCGTACCGCCCGCGAGGTGCATTTCCGTCCGGCGCTGTTCAACTATGAAAACACCTCGGTCGACACTCAACAGCTCAAGGGCGATCTGGGTTTTGCCGGGTTCAAGTTGTTCAAGGCACCCGAACTGGATCGGCATGACGTGCTGTCGTTCCTCGGCGCCAGCTATTTCCGTGCAGTCGACAAGACTGGCCAATATGGCCTCTCGGCGCGCGGTCTGGCGATCGACACCTACGCGAAGAAACGCGAAGAATTCCCTGATTTCACCAAGTTCTGGTTTGAGACGCCGGACAAGAACGCCACGCGTTTTGTGGTCTATGCCCTGCTTGATTCCCCGAGTGCCACGGGCGCTTACCGTTTCGACATCGATTGCCAGGCCGAGCGCGTGGTGATGGAAGTCGATGCGCACATCAATGCGCGCACCGCGATCGAACAACTGGGCATCTCGCCGATGACCAGCATGTTCAGTTGCGGCACCCACGAGCGCCGCATGTGCGACACCATCCATCCGCAAATCCACGATTCGGATCGCCTGGCGATGTGGCGTGGCAACGGCGAGTGGATCTGCCGCCCGCTGAACAACCCGGCGACCCTGCAATTCAACGCGTTTGCCGACACTGACCCGAAAGGCTTTGGCCTGGTGCAGACCGACCATGAGTTCGCCAACTATCAGGACACCGTCGACTGGTACAGCAAGCGGCCGAGCCTGTGGGTAGAACCTACAACCGCGTGGGGCGAAGGCTCTATTGATCTGCTGGAAATTCCTACAACCGGCGAGACCCTCGATAACATCGTGGCGTTCTGGACACCGAAAAAACCGGTGGCTGCCGGGGATTCGCTTAATTACGGCTACAAGCTGTACTGGAGCGCTCTGCCGCCAGTGAGTACGCCGTTGGCGCGAGTGCAAGCCACGCGTTCCGGCATGGGCGGTTTCGTCGAAGGTTGGGCACCGGGCGAGCATTATCCGCCAGTCTGGGCCCGTCGCTTTGCCGTGGACTTCACCGGTGGTGGTCTCGATCGTCTGCCGCAGGGCACCGGGATCGAGCCTGTGATCACCTGCTCGAATGGCAAAGTGCAGGACTTCAGCGTGCTGGTGCTGGATGACATCAAGGGTTATCGGATCCTGTTCGATTGGTATCCAACCAACGACAGCGTCGAGCCGGTTGAGCTGCGGTTGTTCATCCGCACCAATGACCGCACGCTGAGTGAGACCTGGTTGTACCAGTACTTCCCGCCGGCGCCGGACAAGCGTAAGTATCCTTGATGGTTTGAGGTGCCTGGATCGGCCTCATCGCTGGCAAGCCAGCTCCCACAGGGATCAACGTTGAAACGCCGACCGTGTTTCAACACAAAACCTGTGGGAGCTGGCTTGCCAGCGATGGCGGCTCTCGAGGCGCTACAGAATCCGGAAGATGAAAAACAAAGCCCCGACCATCACTGGCCGGGGCTTTTTGTTTTCTAGCGGTTCACTCAGTCACGCAAATCAGACTCGTGAATAGGCTGATCACGATGGGTCGCACGCTGATATTGCGCCGGCCATACCGCTTTGCGTCCACCCAGATCGTCATCGGCGTGCAGCGGCCAGTAAGGGTCACGCAGCAGTTCGCGGGCGAGGAAGATGATGTCGGCCTGGCAGGTGCGCAGGATGTGCTCGGCCTGGGCGGGCTCGGTAATCATTCCCACAGTGCCGGTGGCGATGCCTGACTCCTTGCGCACCCGTTCGGCGAATCGGGTTTGATAGCCCGGCCCAACGGGAATCTCCGCGTTAGCGGCGGTACCACCTGACGAAACGTCTATCAGGTCCACACCGAGGGTGTGCAGGCGACGCGCCAGCTCAACTGTTTCATCTGGGTTCCAGCCGTCCTCGACCCAGTCGGTGGCCGACACGCGGACAAACACCGGCAACTCCTCCGGCCAAACAGCGCGGACGGCTTCGGTGACTTGCAGCACCAGCCGAATGCGGTTTTCGAACGAACCTCCGTACTGATCGCGCCGTTGATTACTTAGCGGCGACAGAAACTGGTGCAGCAGATAACCATGGGCCGCATGCACTTCAACCACACTGAAACCCGCCGCCAGCGCACGTTTTGCGGCGGCGACAAAGGCTTGGATAACCTCGGCGATCTGCCCTTCATCGAGCTGTTTTGGTTGGGTGTGTTGCGGGTCGAAGGCAATCGGCGACGGCCCGACCGGAGTCCAGCCGCCATCGTCGGGTTTGACGCTGCCATGCTTGCCAATCCAGGGACGGTGGGTGCTGGCCTTGCGCCCGGCGTGGGCCAGTTGAATGCCGGCGACTGCGCCTTGGGCGGTGATGAATCGGGTGATGCGTTGCAGCGGTTCGATTTGTTCGTCGTTCCACAGGCCAAGGTCTTCGGCGGTGATCCGGCCGTCGGCCGTGATCGCTGTGGCTTCGGTGAATACCAGCCCGGCGCCGCCCACCGCGCGGCTACCGAGGTGCACCAGATGCCAGTCGTTGGCCAGGCCGTCGACGCTGGAGTACTGGCACATGGGCGATACGGCGATGCGGTTGGACAGGGTCAGTTGGCGCAGGGTATAGGGTTCAAGCAGCAGACTCATGGGGCACCTCTCAAATCAGTGGGCAGGCTCCAGGGTTCTGTTTGAAAAGTCGACGAGTGACAGGAAAAGGTGCAGCACCCGCCCCCGCGGGAAAAGAATTCGACAGGACGTCACAAGGCCAATCAAGCAGTGCTTAGAGCCTAGTCGACAACCGGAGGGAAAGCAGGGTTCAGAGTAAATCTGTGCCTGAAGACCGCTTTCGCGAGCAAGCTCACACCCACATCCACTGTGGGGGCGAGCCTGCTCGAGAGGCGATCAGCGCGGTTCGATGTGGGCAATCATCAGTTGCACGGTCTCGTTGCCGCGAAACTCGTTGACGTCGAGTTTGTAGGCCAGCTCGACCCATTGAATCGTCGGATTCGGCCAGATATCACGATCAATACCGAACGCAATACCGTCGAGCTTCACCGAGCCGCACTCGCTTTTAAGCACCACTTTGAGGTGTCGCTCGCCGACCACGCGTTGCTCGACCAACTGGAACACACCGTGAAACAACGGCTCAGGGAAGTGTTGCCCCCAAGGCCCGGCGTGGCGCAGGGCGCGCGCCAGTTCGAGGTGGAATTCCTCAACAGCCAGCGTGCCATCAGAGAGCAAGCGCCCGGTCAGGTCTTCTTCGCGAAGTTGCCTACGCACTTCGGCGTCGAATGCTTCGGCGAATAACGGGAAATTCTCTTGTCGCAAGGTCAGGCCAGCCGCCATCGCGTGGCCGCCGTACTTGGCGATCAGGTTTGGGTGTTGCGCCGCGACCACGCTCAACGCATCGCGAATGTGGAAGCCCTGCACCGAACGCCCGGAGCCTTTGAGCAGGCCATCGCCGGCATCGGCGAAGGCAATGGTCGGACGGAAATAACGCTCTTTCATCCGCGAGGCGAGGATACCGATAACACCTTGGTGCCATTCAGGATCAAACAGGCACAGGCCAAACGGCATCGACTCGACGGGCAGGTCCTTGAGCTGGGCCAGCGCTTCACGCTGCATGCCCTGCTCGATGGATTTGCGATCCTGGTTCATGCCATCCAGTTGCGCGGCCATTTCCCGGGCCTGGTTGGTGTCGGCGGTGAGCAGGCACTCGATGCCCAAGCTCATGTCATCCAGACGGCCGGCGGCGTTCAGCCGTGGCCCGACGATAAAACCCAGATCCGTGGAGGTAATGCGCGCAGCATCTCGCTTGGCGACTTCGAGGATCGCTTTGATCCCCGGCCGCGCGCGCCCGGCGCGAATCCGCTCCAGGCCCTGATGCACCAGAATCCGGTTGTTGGCGTCCAGTGGCACCACGTCTGCGACGCTGCCCAGCGCCACCAGGTCGAGCAGCTCGCCGATGTTCGGCTGCGGCGCGTTGTCATACCAGCCGAGGCTGCGCAGGCGTGCACGCAAGGCCATCAACACATAGAAAATCACCCCGACCCCGGCCAGCGCCTTGCTCGGAAATTCGCAGCCCGGCTGGTTCGGATTGACCAGCGCGTCAGCCAGCGGCAGTTCATCGCCAGGCAAGTGGTGGTCGGTGATCAATACTTTGAGCCCCGCCTTCTTGGCAGCAGCCACACCTTCGACGCTGGAGATTCCGTTGTCGACAGTGATCAATAGTTGCGGCTCACGGGTCAGCGCAACTTCGACGATTTCGGGAGTCAGGCCGTAGCCGTATTCAAAGCGGTTCGGCACCAGATAATCGACATGCGCCGCGCCCAACAAGCGCAAGCCGAGCATGCCGACCGTACTGGCCGTCGCGCCATCGGCATCAAAGTCACCGACGATGAGGATGCGCTGACGTTGTTCCAGCGCGATCACCAACAGGTCTACCGCGGCCTCGATGCCCTTGAGCTTTTCAAACGGGATCAAGTGCTTGAGGCTCTTGTCCAGCTCCACCTCGGACTGCACGCCCCGCGCTGCGTACAAGCGGGTCAGCAGCGGCGGCAGATCACCAAGAAATGGCAGAGTGGCAGGCAATTGGCGAGGTTCGATGCGCATGGGGTAACGGATACTTCTCTTGAATACGTAGGATTAATCAGCGACGGCGGATCAGCCGCGTTCGCCTTGCAGCCATTGCAACTGGACTTCGTGTTGACCACGGTCGTCGGTGACGAAGATCGTCCCTTCGCTGATCATCACGTCCCACTTGATGACGCGGGGCATGTCCTTGGCCAGAGTTTCCAGAATCTCTTGCGGGACGGCGGCGATGTTGACGTTTTTCAGATTCTTGATCGCCGGGATCACCTTGGTTTCCCACACGCGCAGGCTGCCGTAGGCGAGCAGGCTGGTGCGTTCGGTGCGGCGCGAGCACCAGGTCAAACGATCGGAATCCGGCTGGCCGACTTCGATCCAGTGCAGGACACGGTCATCCAGGCTTTTTTCCCACAGCGCAGGTTCATCCACGTCTGACAGACCACGGCCGAACGACAACTGCTCGTTGTACCAGAGGGCGTAGGCCAGCAGCCGCACGGTCATGCGCTCTTCGGTCTCCGAAGGGTGACGGGCGATGGTCTGCTTGACGCTCTCGTAGACACTGCGGTCGAGGTCGGTGAGGTTCAGTTCAAACTTGTAAGTGGTCGAAGGCTGGGCCATGTACGGGCTTCTTGATACGAGGAAAGTCGGCAAGTCTAACCGATGCAGTAGGCAATCATCGAATTGATGGCGATCAACTTGGGGCGCCTGACGGCCGGCTATGTTAAAACGCTGTATACGCTCAGCCTTGTCCTACAGGATTCAGTATGCCGTTCGCCAACAAACCGCTCAGCGGTGTGAAAGTCATTGAATTGGGTACGTTGATTGCCGGGCCTTTTGCCTCGCGAATTTGTGGCGAGTTCGGCGCCGAAGTGATCAAGATCGAATCGCCGGACGGCGGTGATCCGCTGCGCAAATGGCGCAAATTGTACGAAGGCACTTCCTTGTGGTGGTTTGTTCAGGCGCGCAACAAGAAGTCGCTAACGCTTAACCTCAAACACCCTGACGGTTTAGCCATCCTGAAAAAACTCCTCGCTGAAGCCGATATCCTGATAGAGAACTTCCGCCCCGGCGTATTGGAGAAACTCGGTCTGGGCTGGGAAACCCTGCACGCCTTGAACCCGAAACTGGTGATGGTGCGCCTCTCCGGTTTTGGTCAGACCGGGCCGATGAAGGATCAGCCAGGTTTCGGTGCCGTGGGTGAATCCATGGGCGGCTTGCGCTACATCACCGGTTTCGAGGATCGACCGCCGGTGCGCACCGGAATTTCCATTGGCGATTCAATTGCTGCGCTGTGGGGCGTGATTGGCGCGCTGATGGCGCTGCGTCATCGCGAGATCAACGGCGGTTTGGGTCAAGTGGTCGATGTGGCGCTGTATGAAGCGATCTTCGCCATGATGGAAAGCATGGTGCCGGAGTTCGACGTGTTCGGTTTCGTTCGCGAGCGCACCGGCAACATCATGCCCGGCATCACGCCCTCCTCGATCCACACCAGCGCCGACGGCAAGCATGTGCAGATCGGCGCCAATGGCGATGCGATTTTCAAACGTTTCATGCTGACCATCGGCCGTGAAGATCTGGCCAACGACCCGACTCTGGCCAGCAACGACGGGCGCGACAGTCGACGTGACGAGTTGTATGGCGTGATCGATCGCTGGGTCAATTCGCTGCCACTGCAAACCGTGCTCGATCTGCTCAATCAGGCCGAGGTGCCGGTCAGCCGGATTTTCAGCGCCGAGGACATGTTCACCGACCCGCAATACCTGGCCCGGGAAATGTTCCTGCACGCCAAATTGCCGGACGGCAAACCCTTCAAGATGCCGGGCATCGTGCCGAAACTCTCAGAGACACCGGGCTCCTCCGAATGGGTCGGGCCGCAGCTCGGTGAACACAATGCGCAGGTACTCCACGATCTTGGCTACGACGACCAGCAGATCGCCCGGTTGCGTGAAGACGGAGCCATTTGAGCTGAAACGCCTGCACACACCGAACGCCAACCGCGCCCATCATTGGTGGACTTGGCGGCTGTTCAGCTTCTTGTTTCTGCTGGCGCTGCCGGCCTGGGTGCAGGGGAAACCGATGTTGGTCTGGTTGCAACGCGATCTGCCGCCAATGACCATTTTTGAAGGCCCGAAAAAGGGTCAGGGCGTGATCGATCATTTGATGCCGATGCTGATCGCCGGCATGCCGCAATACGAACACACGCTGATGCGAGTCAACCGCGCCCGCGGCATACAGATGCTGCACGGAACATCCTTCACCTGCGACCCGTCGCTGATGTGGAGCAAGGAGCGGGTGCAATGGATCGCGTTTTCCACCCCTGCTTTTCGCGCTGTCAGCAATGGGCTGGTAGTGCGTAGGAAAGATCACGACGTGTTGGCGCCTTTTTTGGTGGACGGTGAGATTGATCTGACGGCACTTTTGGCCAACGGCAAAGAGAAGGTCGGTGTCGTGGCGGAGCGCAGTTACGGTGAGCTGATCGACGACCTGCTGCGACAGGCACCAACGAATGCATTGACCGCCCATTACGGCAACGAAGCCCTGAACAGTCTGCTGCTGATGCAGCGTCTCGATCGGTTACAGGTGGTGTTGGGCTATTGGCCGGAGATCCGTTATCAAGCTCGATTGGCACACATTGCCGAAGATGAACTGCGGTTCTACCCGATAAGGGGCAACGGTAAATACGTTTCGGGTTATATCGGCTGCTCCGACACGCCTCAGGGGCGCCAGGCGATCACCGAGATCAACGAGCTGCTACGCACCCTGCCTCACGACACATTGAGCCAGCTTTACGCGAGGTGGCTGGATCCCGACATGCGCACCGATTACCTCGAGCAGGCCCGAGTGTTTTTCAAACGCCAAGCGGCGCAATGAACAAATTGCGGACAAAAGAAACCCCGAGAAGTGGGGAGACGACTCGGGGTTAAACGTGGCCTACATAAAGACCCGTAGCAGCAAGCGACAAGCACCGGAGCACAATGCTTGATCCTGCTGATACGGGGTCTGACTGACAGGGATGCAGGAAGGTTCCCACAAAAAACATTTCATTTTTCAGAGCGCCGCACGCTTGTCCAACGCCGCATTGCGCAGGGCCGCGATCACACAGGGTTCCAGCCGTCCTTCGGCAATCAGGATGTCGCGGTGCAAGCCGTCAACGACATCGGTCAACTGACGCTTGTCGGTCAGTTGCACCTGATTGAATTCGCGTTCCACCACAATCGCGCCGCTGCCGTTCTTCAAGGTCACCAGGCATTCACCGTGAGCACCGCTTGGAGACAACGAAACCTGATACGGGCTCAGAGCCTCACCGAGCAATAGACTGATACTTTCCATCTCGATCTCCACTCAATAGTCCGAAAACATTGTGTCTGGGGCATGTCTACAGTAAATGACAATCGGCCCGAGAAGAAAGTTCTGTATTCCGGTCGCAAGCACTGGGGTGTCACCGGTCTGTCAGAGCATGCACGGCGAAGGTGACAGAAAAATAACCGTACGCGTCAGACCTCGACAGTCTGTGAAGAGGCGGTCAGGTAGCTGTCCAGCAAACCTCTCATCAATACCGCGGATACCGGTGTCTGCAAACGACCCAACAGACGCAACCGATGCTCACGCAGCAACGGCTCAAGATCGTTCAGCAGACTCGGCGCGACCGTGCCCAGCAGAATCAGCGCACGCGCCTCACGCTGCACCGCCAGATGCTGGATCAAAGCCAGGCCATGCCCCCCCTTGAGCTGCGGATCGCAAATGGCGATATCGACCGCACCGCAATGCCCCAGTGAACACAAGGCCGATGCCAGCGACGGCGCGGTGAGTACGTTATAGATGCCGATGGCATTAAGCATTTGATGCAATGCCATCATCTGAAACGGATCGGGTTCAAGAATCAGGACTTTAAGCGAGCGCATGGGCGACCTCTGGAACGAAAATCGCGGACTCTCACCGCATTTGTCGTCCACTCTAGGGCAGCCGTCTTAAGCCTCCCATAGGAAAAGTAGCCGTGTCTTATAGGACATTTCCCATCTTCACTACTGACATCTGCACCCGCTCTCCGTCCTACGCTGGGTAACGTCCGTCCAGCCGCCCAGCAAACCACGCAACTTGCCGTCGGCACCGTAGAACGGCACCGTCCACTGATAGACCTCGCGTCGACCGTTCTTGAGCTGCAAATGCCGTTTGCTGAAGCGTGATTTGCGCGTGCGTAACTGCACCATGAACTCGTCGTGCAGCATCAGCGCCGTCGCTTCGGGCAACGCATCGATCTCGATGAGCAGACGCCCTTGAACCTGATCCAGCCGAACCGAAAGCGCCTCCTCGTAACTGCGGTTGCACATGATCAAACGCCCCTGCAGATCACGGACGAACACCGGATCGGGCATGGAGTCGATCAGCGCATGCTGAAAGGCCAATTGGTCGCCAAGGCTTTTCTCGGCTGCACGCCGCTGTTTTATCACCACCGTCAGCCGCCGGTTCCACACCAGCGACAGCAGGCCGAACACGCCAACGACGACCGTTGCCCGACAGCCCCACTCAATCATCCGTTGCCAGAGCGAGGGCGCGGGAGCCGGCGATATTCCCTCCAGCCACTTCAGGCGAATGGCGCGTAGTTCGGCAGGGGGAAACGCCTCCAGCGCCTTGTTGAGAATGCTCAAGAGTTCGGGCATGCCCTTGCGAACCGCCAGGTGATCAGCCTCCCACTTGCCTTCCACCAGAGCGCCGACCTTGAGCAGCCCCAATGGATAAAGCTGTGCACCGATCTCGTTTTCGATGGTCGCGTAGGCCTCGCCGCTCTCGACCAATGCCCGCGCTTCGGCGTAGGTCTTGACCGAGAGAATCTCGATCAAAGGGTAATCACGGCGGATCACATCTTCCAGTGCATGTCTGGCCGGCAGCACCACCACCCGCTTGGACAGTTGCTCCAGAGACTCGACCGACGGGGCTCCAGCACGGCCGACAAACACCCACCCCGCCCCACCGAATGCGTGACTGAAATCCAGAAACACCTTGCGCTCATCGCTCATGGCCAGGGTGGTACTGATGTCCGCTTGCCCACTCTCGAGTCGATCGAGCATCTGATCGGTGGAAAACGACTCGCGATGTTCAAACTGCAGCCCGGTCATTGCCGTGATGCGCTTGAGCACATCGTTATTCAAACCGCTCCAATGCCCATGTTCATCCTGAAACAGATACAACGGGTACTGCACCGACGCCACCGTCACCTTGGGGTTGTCGCGAATCCATTGGCGCTCGCGTGCGTCCAGCTCGATAGGCTGAACGCCAGGCACCTGGGCGTTTTCATGCAGCGCCAACTGCGCCGCCACACTGCAGCGCAGCAATCCCAGCAACCCGAACAAGACCAGGCAGATCAGTGCCGGTTTCAAACCTCTATAAAACAGCATTGCCACATCCTTCGTGATCGACTCACCCGTCCTTCGTGGGTGAAAACCCGAGCAGTGTGGCAGCAGAAACAAAAAAGCCCGTCAGGAGACGGGCTTCAAAATGTGACAGCTTGCGCGGGCTTAAAGTGGCTTGCCGCGGTTGCCATGCTGGCTGACAAAGGCCTGCACGGCTTTCAGCTCGTTTGGCAGAACGGTGCAGCGCTCGTTTCGCTCAAACAAATCAGAAAGATGTGCAGGTAGTTCAAGCGCTTTTCCTACACCGGCCTTCTCCACCGCGTCCGGGAATTTCACCGGATGGGCAGTGCCCAGAATGACCATCGGGATGTCCAGGCTGCGACGGCACTCGCGCGCGGCTTTGACGCCAATGGCGGTGTGCGGATCCAGCAATTCACCGGTCTGCTCGTAAACTTCGGCGATGGTTTCGCAGGTCTGCGCGTCGTCGACGGCCAGCGAGTCGAACAGTTTGCGTGCTTCGGTCCAGCGCTCTTGCTCGACGCTGAAACCGCCGCCCTGCTTGAACGAATCCATCAGCCCGGCAATCGCTGCACCGTTGCGACCGTGCAGGTCGAACAGCAGGCGCTCGAAGTTCGACGAGACCATGATGTCCATCGACGGCGACAACGTCGCGTGCAGGGTTTCCTTGACGTACTGATTGCCGCTCATGAAGCGATGCAGGATGTCGTTGCGGTTGGT
>NZ_JBIWAL010000076.1:16910-18874 GCF_044760045.1 Pseudomonas sp. NPDC098747
AATAATACCGCTAAAAAAGAGATCAACAATCTCAATCACAATCTTTCCCAACAACAACATCTTCATATCAATGAAAATGTTGCGCGCCAGGTAACCGGCGAAGATGTCGCCGAAGTTGCCGGTCGGCACCGAGAACGACACCGAACGCGCCGGGCCGCCCAACTGCAGGGAGGCGTGGAAGTAGTAAACGATCTGGGCCATGATCCGCGCCCAGTTGATCGAGTTCACGGCTACCAGACGCGTGCCTTTGAGGAAGCTCTGGTCGGCGAAGCTGGCCTTGACCATTTCCTGGCAGTCATCGAAGTTGCCTTCGATGGCGATGTTGTGGATGTTCTCGCCAAAAATCGTCGTCATCTGGCGACGCTGCACTTCGGACACACGGTTGTGTGGGTGCAGGATGAAGATGTCGACGTTTTCGCAGTGCTTGCAGCCTTCGATGGCGGCGGAACCGGTATCACCCGAAGTGGCACCGACGATCACCACGCGCTCGCCGCGCTTTTCCAGCACGTAGTCGAGCAGACGACCGAGCAGTTGCAGGGCGAAGTCCTTGAACGCCAGAGTCGGGCCGTGGAACAGTTCCAGCACCCATTCGTTGCCGTTCAACTGACGCAGCGGCGCGACGGCGCTGTGCGAGAACACGCCGTAGGTTTCTTCAAGAATCTTTTTGAAATCGGCGTCCGGAATGCTGCCGGTTACGAACGGGCGCATGACGCGAAAGGCCAGCTCGTGATACGGCAGGCCGGCCCAGGAAGCGATCTCTTCCTGGGTGAAACGTGGCAGGACTTCCGGGACGTACAGACCGCCGTCGGTGGCAAGACCTGCCAGCAGGACGTCTTCGAAATTCAGGGCCGGTGCCTGGCCGCGGGTACTGATGTAACGCATGTCTGACTCCAATGGAGAGTGTTCGCAACATCGGCCCCGCTCGCGGGGCCGATGCAGGACAACGACTTAGTTCAGGTGCTCGACGCGGATCCGTACAACCGGACCGTCCACGCCTGCCAGGGCTTCGAGAGCGGCGATTGCATCGTTGATACGCTGTTCCACCACACGGTGGGTCAGCAGGATCATCGGCACCAGACCGTCGTGTTCCTCGACTTCCTTCTGCATGATCGACTCGATGTTGATGCCGCGCTCCGAGAGGATGCTCGCCACCTGAGCGAGAACACCCGGATGGTCCTTGGCCTGAATGCGCAGGTAGTAGGCGCTTTCGCAGGCTTCGATCGGCAAAATCGGGTGGGCCGACAGCGAATCCGGCTGGAAGGCTAGATGCGGTACGCGGTTTTCCGGGTCGGAGGTCATGGCGCGAACCACGTCCACCAGGTCGGCGATCACCGACGAAGCCGTCGGCTCCATGCCAGCGCCAGCGCCATAGAACAGGGTCGAACCGGCAGCGTCGCCGTTGACCATCACCGCGTTCATCACGCCATTGACGTTGGCAATCAAGCGATCAGCCGGGATCAGCGTCGGGTGCACGCGCAACTCGATACCGCTGGCGGTGCTGCGTGCCACGCCGAGGTGCTTGATGCGATAGCCCAGCGCTTCGGCGTAGTTGACGTCAGCTGTGGTCAGCTTGGTGATGCCTTCGGTGTAAGCCTTGTCGAATTGCAGCGGAATGCCGAACGCGATGGAGGCCAGAATCGTCAGCTTGTGCGCCGCGTCGATGCCTTCAACGTCGAAGGTCGGATCGGCTTCGGCGTAGCCCAGAGCCTGAGCTTCGGCCAGCACGTCTTCGAAGGTGCGACCCTTCTCACGCATTTCAGTGAGGATGAAGTTGCCGGTGCCGTTGATGATCCCGGCCACCCAGTTGATGCGGTTGGCGGACAGGCCTTCACGGATCGCCTTGATCACCGGAATGCCACCGGCCACAGCCGCTTCGAACGCCACGATCACTCATTTATCGGTTGAGTTTGGTTTATTTTAATTTTGTTTTTCTGCTTTTAGATCTTTGTTGTCGGTGTATAATT
>NZ_JBIWAL010000077.1:0-18572 GCF_044760045.1 Pseudomonas sp. NPDC098747
AACCACCTGATCCCATCCCGAACTCAGCAGTGAAACGATGCATCGCCGATGGTAGTGTGGGGTTTCCCCATGTGAGAGTAGGTCATCGTCAAGATCAAATTCCGAAACCCCTGTCTGCTAACGCAGACAGGGGTTTTGTCGTTTCAGGGCCTAAGGATGACCACCGACACGCTTTGCGAGGTTTCCAGCAATGCAATGCTGGTTTTGGTGGTGATCTGGCTATGAGTGGCAGACGCAGCAGCCAGTGAATAACCTGCTTGATCACTGGTGCTGCTGCTCTGGCATGCCGTTCGGCGGGAATCCGACATTAATGCCATCCATTTCCCACACAACCCTAAGATTTTTCCGAAGCGTGCCGACAGACTGGTGAGACATGCGTGCACCAAAGTAGAGCGGCCATCAGAACGCTGCCTGCCAGCTATTGGACATTTGGAGCTACATGGAATGTTGCATCCCCGAACGCATACCCACTTTTGCATAAGAAGTCCCATGAAATGAATCTCAAGTTCAGCCATAAAATCCTGTTGGCCGCCTCGGGCGTCGTGGTCCTGGCTTTCGCTTTATTCACTCTCTATAACGACTATCTGCAGCGAAATACCATTCGCCAGAACCTCCAGTCCTCCGTGCAGCAGGCCGGCGATCTGACCGCCAGCAGCGTTCAGAACTGGATGAGCGGGCGGATACTGGTACTGGAAAACCTCGCGCAGAACGTTGCCCATCAGGGCAAGGAAGCCGACTTCCCGGGCCTGGTCGATCAACCGGCCTTCACCTCGAACTTCCAGTTCACCTACGTGGGCCAGTCTAACGGTGTGTTCACCCAGCGCCCTGACGCGAAGATGCCGGACGGTTACGACCCGCGTCAGCGCCCTTGGTACAAGCAAGCAGTCGTAGCCGACAAAACCATGCTGACGCCGCCGTACATGGCCGCCGTCGGCGGTCTTGTGGTGACCATTGCCATGCCGGTGAAAAAGAACGGCGAGCTGCTTGGCGTGGTCGGCGGTGACCTGAGCCTGGAAACCCTGGTGAAGATCATCAACTCGGTGGACTTTGGTGGCATCGGCCATGCGTTCCTGGTCAGCGGTGACGGCCAGGTGATCGTCAGCCCGGACAAAGATCAGGTGATGAAGAACCTGAAAGATATCTACCCGAACTCCAGCGTACGCATCGAGAAGGGTAATCAGAACGTGGTGCTCAACGGTCAGGAACGCATCCTGTCGTTTACCCCGGTCGTTGGTTTGCCAAATGCCGAGTGGTACATCGGTCTGTCGATCGATCGCGACAAGGCCTACGCCGCACTCAGCCAATTCCGTACCTCGGCGCTGATTGCCATGTTCGTGGCGGTGGCAGCGATTGCCGTTTTCCTGAGCCTTTTGATCACCGTGCTGATGCGCCCGCTGATCACCATGGGCCGCGCGATGCAGGACATCGCACAGGGCGAAGGCGATCTGACCCGTCGTCTGGCGGTCGAGAGCAAGGATGAATTCGGTGAACTGGGCAGCTCGTTCAACCAGTTCGTTGAACGGATTCACGCGTCGATTTCCGAAGTGTCTTCGGCGACCCGCCAGGTGCATGACCTGTCGCAACGCGTGATGGCCTCGTCCAACGCTTCCATTGTCGGTTCGGACGAGCAAAGTGCGCGCACCAACAGCGTCGCTGCCGCGATCAACGAACTGGGCGCCGCCACTCAGGAAATCGCCCGCAACGCCGCCGATGCTTCGCAGCACGCCAGCGGCGCGAGTGAGCAGGCCGATGACGG
Source organism: Pseudomonas sp. NPDC098747 (assembly GCF_044760045.1). Classification (NCBI taxonomy): domain Bacteria; kingdom Pseudomonadati; phylum Pseudomonadota; class Gammaproteobacteria; order Pseudomonadales; family Pseudomonadaceae; genus Pseudomonas; species Pseudomonas sp. NPDC098747. Next base: position 1,757 of record NZ_JBIWAL010000077.1, read on the forward strand.
TCGTCAGGTGGTTGAGCAAACCATTCTGGCGATGACCGAGCTGTCGCAGAAGATCAGCCTGTCGTGTACGCAGATCGAAACCCTGAACGCCAGCACCGACAACATCGGCCACATCCTCGATGTGATCAAAGGTATTTCGCAGCAGACCAACCTGCTGGCGCTCAACGCCGCCATTGAAGCAGCGCGTGCCGGTGAAGCCGGGCGTGGTTTTGCGGTGGTGGCGGACGAGGTGCGTAACCTCGCCCACCGCACCCAGGAATCGGCGGAAGAGATCCACAAGATGATCACTTCGTTGCAGGTCGGTTCGCGTGAGGCGGTGAGCACCATGAACGCCAGTCAGGCGTCCAGCGAGCAGAGCGTTGAAGTGGCCAACCAGGCCGGTTTGCGCCTGGTCAGCGTGACCCAGCGCATCGGCGAAATCGATGGCATGAACCAGTCGGTAGCGGCCGCAACTGAAGAGCAGACGGCGGTGGTGGAAACCCTCAACGTCGACGTTAACCAGATCAACATGTTGAACCAGCAGAGCGTGGCCAACCTCAACGAGACGTTGAAGGATTGTGATGCGTTGTCGCAGCAGGCGAATCGTTTGAAGCAGTTGGTGGACAGCTTCAAGATCTGACCGCGTTATCGTTCATCGCGGGCAAGCCCGCTCCCACAGGTTTCTGCGGCGTACATGATTTTTGAGTACGACACAGACCTTGTGGGAGCTGGCTTGCCAGCGAAAGCGGAGTTCATCCACCGCTAAACTTAAGCCCTACACAAACAGCTTCAACACATTCCCCATCGCATCATCCGCAAACCCCTGCACAAAATCCTTGAACCCCGGCAACGCCTCCGCCCCTCCGCTGGCCGGCTCGGCAATGATCGTCCAGGTCGCCCGCGACTTCCCTTCACCCAGCGATTCCACATTCATCGCGGCCCACAGATTGGCCACGCCCAGCGTGTTGTAGATCGTCGTCCAGGTCATGCTCCGCGCCTGCTCGTCCCGGGAGTTGAGTTGTTCAACCACCACGTTGCCATCCTTGAAAAATTTCTTGCGCAGCGAGGACACGCCCTCACCGGTCATTTCGATGTGCGAGAGCGCCGGAATGAAACGCTCGAAACCGCCGAAGTTGCCGACCACCGCCCAGACCTGCGCCGCGTCCGTTGGCACTTCCACCGAAGAAACGACGTGGCAGCCGTGCGGGTTTTTGATCAGGGTGTCGGGTTGCAGAGTGCTCATGGTGTTGCTCCTTTTTGATGAACTAGATGAAGTTGATTTCTTTCAGGTAATCGCAGCCGCGCCGCAGCAGTGCCGGGGATTTTTTCGGGTAGTGCGCGCCCATCTGCTGCACGCCGGCTTGCGCGTTGGCGTGGCCGATCAGAGAGATGTCGCCGATGTCTTCTTCGAAGCCGTTGAGGTAGAAACCGAGCACGCCGAACAGCGCGTTGTCGGCGTCGACACGCCCCAGTTGTTGCTGCCAGTCGGCGACGCTGACCAGCGAGAACTCGCTGCCGGTGGCGCGGAACGAGGCGACGTAGGCGTCCCAACTCAGCGGCTCGGGGTTGTGCAGGTTGAACACCGCCCGTTGCGCCGAGTAACGGCTGGCGTGAAACGCGATGAAGCGGGCGAGAAAGTCCACTGGCATCAGGTCGAAATTCAGCGCGAAGGCTGGCATCTGGCCGAGCTGAATCGAGCCTTTGAGCATCAGCATCAAGCGATTTTTGTGCGGCTGGCAGACGCCGCTCAGACTGTTGAAACTGATGTTGCCGGGGCGATACAGATTGACCCGCACACCAAGCTTCCGCGCCCGTTCCAGGATGCGTTCGCCGACCCATTTCGACAGGTTGTAGCCATTGCGGATGTAGATCGGTGGCGTCGGCGCGGCAGGCAATTCCAGCACCCGGCCCGCGTCGTCGACCGTGCTTGAAGCCGACAGTGTCGAGACAAAGTTGAAGACCTTTTTGCTGCGCCCTTCGCACAGGCGCAGCAGCTCGAAAATCGGCTCGACGTTGTCCGCTGCCAGCGACTCGTAATCAAGCACGTGATTGACGTTGGCAGCGTTGTGCACCAGTGCGCCGAAGTCGCGATCCAGTCGCTGGAAATCGTCATCGACCAAACCCAGTTGCGGGCGCGAAATATCCGCCGCGTACACCCGCACCCGACTCAGATCCAGATGTTCCAGGCGGTTTTCGCGCAGTGCCTGAGCAAAGCGCTGCGCCGCCGTTTGCCCGCCACCGTCGCGCACCAGGCACGCCACTTCACTGGCGCCCCAACCGAGCAGCGCTTCGACGATGTGCACGCCGACAAAACTGTTGGCGCCGGTGACGATCACCTTGTGCACATCGCCCATGCGGCTGATTGGCAGCGGTTCGATATCCAACGCGCGCTCGGCGTCGGCCATGGCCTGGGCGCTGAGCACGGCGCTGTCATCGGTGCCGCGCACCAGTGTGGCCAGTTTGATGATGGTCGGCAGTTCGATGAAGCGATTGATCGAGATGCTGCGGCCGAACTCTTCACGCAAACGCAGCAACATCCGCGACAGCAGGATCGAGTGACCGCCGAGATTGAAGAAACTCTCGTCGGTGGAAATATCGCTGGTCGGCAGTTCCAGCAACTCCGCCCAGATCTCCAGCAGCAGCGCTTCGTCTTCATTGGTCGGCAGGCATTTCGGGCCGTCGCCCTGCACGCTCACCGGTAACGCCAGCAGCGCTTTGCGGTCGACCTTGCCGTTGCTGGCGAACGGCATGCTCGGCAGCTCAGTCCACGCCACCGGTTGCATGTAGTCCGGTAAAAACTGCTGGGCGTGGGCTTTCAATGCGTCGCGGGCAGCGCCCGTCTGCGGCTGGGTGAGGAACGCCAGAATCCGTCGCTGACTGTCGATTACCACCGCCACTTGCCGGAATAACTGGCTCTCGCGAAGGCAGCGTTCGATCTCCTCTGGCTCGACCCGAAAGCCACGGATCTTCACCTGATTGTCGCGTCGCCCGCACAGCTCGATGCCGTGCTCGCCCCACTTGGCCATGTCGCCACTGCGGTAGGCGCGCAACTGCTGGCCATCCGGCAGGTCGAGGGTCAGATAGCGCTCGGCGGTCTGCTGTGGATTATTCAGGTAACCGAGGCAGACACCGGGTCCGACGATGAACAATTCGCCGACGGTGTGCTCGGCCACCGGTTGCAGATCGTCATCGAGAATCAGCACCTGGCTGTTGGCGATCGGCGCACCGAGCGTGCGGTTGCTGTCGCCGGGTGTGAGCTGCCGCGCGGTGATCAGCACCGTGGCTTCAGTGGGGCCGTAGAGGTTATGCAGTTTGCCTTGGCGGGTCAGTTGCTCGATGACGAACGGCTCGCAGACATCGCCGCCGGTCATCACCTGTTGCACGCCTTGCAGTTGATCCAGCGGCAGGATGCTCAGCAGCGCCGGAGGCAGGAACGCGTGAGTCAGTTGTCGGCGGCGAATCAGCGCGATCAGTTGCAGCGGATCGCGCCGTTGCGTGTCGTCGGGCACCACCAGTTCGGCGCCTTCGAGCAAGGTCGGGAAAATGTCGATCAGCGACGAGTCAAAACTCAGCGAAGAAAACTGCAGTACCCGGCTTTTGGTATTGAGTTGCGTGTAGTCGGCGTACCACGCAGTGAAGTGCGCAAGGTTCGCCTGACTGAGCAACACACCCTTCGGATGCCCAGTGGTGCCCGAGGTGTAGAGCGCCATGCATGGCGCGTCGAGTTCGGGACGCTGGCGCATTAACGGCAGCGAAAGATCGGCGTCGGCGCTGTCGAAACGGCTGACATCCAGCCCCGGCATCGAATCGCTGAGCGGATGCAGACCGTCATGCAGCAACAGCAGCGCGCCGGCGTTTTGCAGAATGTATTGCTGGCGCTGCAACGGGTGGCTGGGTTCCAGCGGCAAGTACACCGCACCGCTGCCGAGAATCGCCAAAATCGAGGCGAACAGCGCAGGGCTTTTCGGCAGACAGATGCCTACCACCCAAGGCTGCGGATGCTGGTCGAGCAGGGGCTGCAAGCGCTGTTGAATCGCTTGGCTATGCGCATGCAACTGTCGATAGCTGATCGACTGCTCGGCGAGGTGCAGCGCCGGCCGATCGGCATGACGGATCAGGCTCTGTTGCAGACGCTCGATCAGCGGAATCTGCGCCTGTTCCAGCAGCGCCGCATTCACTGTGGCGTTAAGGCGATGAACGTAGGCCAGGCTGTCGAGAAACTGCAGGTTTTCCAGCCGCTCGAAATCCGGCGCCGTCACCGCAGCACCATGCCGAAAGTATTCCGGGTCGCGGGAGTAGCGGCTGACCAGCAATGACACTTCGTCCACCACGTGCATCAGCACCCTTTGTCGCAGAGCCTGACCGTTGCCGGACGGCTCATTGGCAATCGGCACGCGGCTGATCAGTGACGAGCCGAGAAAGCACAGCAGGTCGAGTGACGGCAAACCTGCACTGCTCTGCCCACCGATACCCAAACGCAGATGCAGGTGTGGGATGGCGCAGAAGTCGCCGGCCGCGATGAAGCCATCGTCAATGATCAAATCCACCGTCGATTTCGCCGCGCCGCTGCGATCCAGTGAGTGCCCCTGTTGTTCAAGTTCCTGCGCCAGCCCGGTCATGGCCTGGCTGGCGCCAATCAGTAAAATGTCGAGACGTTTCATGTTGGCCTCCTCAAACCAGGTAGTCGCGCAGGGCGTGCTGCACACACGGTGTTTCGAGCAGCGAGCTGTTGTGGAAAAACTTGATGATGTTGCCCACCAGCGGGTGATGGCGATTGATCGGGAAGGCGAGCCCGGTTATCTCGTCCCTCAGCGAAAGCCGCGTGACTTCGCTGACCGGCAGGGCATCGATCAGGCGTAAATCGAAGGATTTGTGGATGTCGTTGGTCAGGTAATGGCCGATGAACACCGGCAGGATTTTCGCGATGGCCGCACGATCCGCCTCGTTGGCGGTGTGCCAATAGATGCGCACCATCCGCGCCCAGAAACTGGAATGACGACCCTCGTCGAGCAAGTGGTCGGCCATCAGGCCTTTGATCGACGGCTTGACGGTGTCGTCGCGAGCGAACGCCGCCACGTCACCGGTCACGGTGTTCTCGGCGATGGCCACGCAGATCAGTTCCACGGCGCTGCGCAGATGTTCCGGCGACAGTGCGACAGCGGCGGGAATCGCCCGGCTCAGTTCGATTTCATCCGGCAACCGGATCGGCTCGATACCGGTCATCGCCACCGTTTGCTGCATGAAATCCATCGCTACCAGCGCGTGGTAATCCTCGTCGACCACCACGGTCATCGCGTCGTAACGGCAAGCGAAAGGGAAGGCCACGGCGAAGCGGTTCTTGGCGATGCTGCGCGCGGTCTTGTCGACGATTTCGGTCTCGAAAATCACCACGTCGTTGATGAACTTGTACAGCGTCTGCAACAAGACGAAATCACGTTGCTGCGGGCACTCACGCAGGAAGGTTTCGCTGAGCACCAGCGGTTGGCGACTGAGCGGATAGATCAGACGCTCGTCGTTTTCCAGCACGCGGCGCGGGCGCGTGCGGATGGTGGCGCGGCTTTCCCAGACATCGGCAAATGACTGATAGTCGGCGGCGTTCATTGGGCAACCCCCGCCAACCGCTCGCGCATGCTCACGCGCAGACCGTTCCACAGGGCGATGCGGCTTTCGACGGCGGCAATGGCGCTGGCCTATACCTCGGCCTCGCGTTGCGGATCGCCATCGACCAGACGTTCCAGCAATTTCTCCGCCGCCGGGCCGTGATCCTCGGAGTCGACTTCGATGTGCCGCTCCAGGTAATAGCGAAAGGTCGGCGCCTGTTCGATGCCGATGCCCCAGTCGTCGAGGATGCGCTGGAACATGGTCGGGATCACACTTTCGCGGCCATGCAAGAATGCGGCGGCAACGCTGTGCCCCGGCGCATGCAGGGCGGTGCGCAAGGTATCGCGGACAAATTGCGCGGCAGCCGGATCGACGTCGACACTTTGCAGCGCCACGTCATAACTCACGCCTTCCTTTTGCAGCGCGACGAAGCGTTCCACTGCCGTGGTGCTTGCTCCGACTTCGCGCATCGCGTCCAGATACAACTCGAAATGGCTGTAATGCCCGTGGCTCAGGCGGTCATCGGATTCTTCGCCGAGGACAATCTCGTTGATCAGGCGCGCAGCATGCGGATCACGCGGCGGCAGCCAGGGCAAACGGGTGCAGGTCAGTTCCTGTTGCAGGCGTTTGGTCAGTGACATGAAGTCCCACACCGCAAACACGTGGCTTTCCATGAACCGTCGCAAGACAGTCATTGAATCGATTTCGGCAAAGATCGGGTGAGCGCTGAGTTCAGACTTTTTCAGGGCGAGTTGGTGCTTTGTATTAGACATGACGGGGCTCTATCCTTGATGTGAAATGGACAATACTTTTCAACTGCGCAATCAGTGGAGCGTCGGCCTGTTATTCTTTTTGCGGGCGAGCAGCGACCTCATACAAGTCAATGAAGTTAAACTAACTGTATGTGTGGTACTGCACGGCGGTCAGGCTGAGTGTCGCCATATATTGGCCGTGCGGTAGGGCTGCGTCCGCCAAGAGAAAAGATCTCAAGCTCGGCGGAGGAAAACTAATACATCGCCAAACAACTTAACAAGTGTATTTTTGATTATTTTTAGTTGTGGTTTTTTAAGTATGAGAGTGTCTGATAAAACTCTTCGAATAAGTTTTATTGGGGCGAAGTTGCTCCTTTCGATCAATAAAGGCCAAAATCGAATAAACAGAGTGAATGCCTCACTCGAAGCAACTTTTTAATAATAAAAATGAAGTTGTTTGAGGGGATGAAAGGTGGCCTGGAACGGCGCCGATTCTTTCCTCTTCCCGTGACAAGGCTCCTTCCGTAGGTTCCTGTTGCGGGGACTGCGCCGGCGTTGCGGTGCGTCGCCCGTTCTTTATTGTGTTGGCCGTTCAAGACTGAGGGTAAATGGCCGCCACGGCTATTAACGATTCGTCACCGTCAGGGGGACATATTTCGGGCTTGATAGGCGCAGGGAGGTTAGAGCGAACAGGCTGATCCGCCACGGTGTTTGCGGCAGATAGACAAGGTGGATTTGTAAGCGGGTTATTCGCCGGGCCGGCAGGTGAGTCCAGTCCCGGCGTGAGGGGCTTAGCGTGCGGCTTTGCGGCTTTGCGCCGCAGGGCTGGCGAGAAAACGGGTAATGACGTCGACGCCACGGTTGAGATGCTGCTCAAGCAGCGCCACCGAGCGTTCGACATCACGCTCGATCACCGCTTGCAGCATGGCGCGGTGGTCGTCCTGAGACAGCTTGCCCAGGCCCATGGCTTCGAGGTTGAAGCGCAGGAAGCGTTCTTCTTCGTTGAGCCCGTCTTCGACCAGTCGCAATAGCCGCCGGTTGGGTGCCTTGCTGTACATCGCCATGTGGAACAAGCGGTTGAGCCGGCCGATTTCCGTGTAATCGTGCTGAGCCTCGAGCTCGTCGATATACCTGGCCGCCTGCTCGTGATCAGCCGTGGTCAGCAGCGGAATGGATTGGCGCATGGCTTCGGACTCGAGCAGAATCCGCAACTCGTAGGTTTGCGCAGCATCGCCCTGAATCAACGGTGCAACCACTGCGCCTTTATGCGCGGTCACACTCAGCAGCTCCTGCGCCTCGAGCTGACGCAAGGCTTCGCGCACGGGCATGCGGCTGACACCGAATAGGTCGGCCAGATCCTGCTGGCGCAGGGCGGTGCCGCAGGGCAAACGACCATCAAGGATGGCTGCGCGCAGGGTTTCTTCGATAATCGAGCGAGCCAAATGTGCAGGGATAGGCCCTTCGATTTTAATGCTCTGCAGCGGTTTGGGCTTCTGTGTCACGACTACGCACCCTGTATGTCGACTGAATTTGGATCCAAAGGACACTAGTGACTGCTCTACAGCTTGTCAAACCATGTAGAGGATCAGTGCCTGCAAATCAGTTTAGCGCGGTCACGATGATCTCATGGTGCCATTGTTTTTTACCGGGCTAAGCTTCAACATCAAACGCTTCCCTCCCTGCCCCCTGGAAACCTGCTGTGGCGGTACGCTTCGCGATCCCTCGGACGCTGCGCTGGCTAGGCTGCGCACTGTTGCTGGCCGGCGTCATGCTGGGCGGCCTGCATGCCGATTGGGATTTTTCCACGATCAGCCGCAAGGCCACGGCGCTCTACGGGCCACTGGGCGCCGGACAACAGCGGATTGATGCCTGGCAAAATCTTTTGGCCACGCAGAAGCAGGTCGGCGAAATGGAAAAGCTCAAAGTGGTGAACCTGTTCTTCAACAAACAGGTGCGCTACGTCGAAGACATCGACCTGTGGCGCGAGGTCGACTATTGGGAAACCCCGATCGAAGCACTGTGGAAGGGCGCCGGTGACTGCGAAGACTATGCGATCGCCAAGTATTTCAGCCTGCGTCATCTCGGGGTTTCCAGTGACAAGCTGCGTATCACTTACGTCAAGGCATTGCGCCAGAACCGCGCGCACATGGTGCTGACGTACTATGCCACTCCCGATGCCATGCCGCTGGTGCTCGACAGCCTGATCGATCCGATCCAGCCTGCATCCCAGCGTACCGATCTGCTGCCGGTCTACTCTTTCAATGCTGAAGGTCTGTATTTGCCAGGTGCCAAGGGCAACAAAAAAGTCGGCGACACCAAACGCCTGTCGCGCTGGCAGGATGTGCTGAAGAAAATGCAGGCCGAAGGTTTCGCGGTCGAAACGATTAACTAGGAGCACGCGCTCAGATGTCTTTGTTCAAACAGCTGTTGCTCGCTATCTGTCTGTTCCTGGTGGTCGCCTTCACCGGCAGCTTCATGGTCAGTCTGGAGAGCTCGCGCACCCAGTACGTCAACCAGTTGCGCTCGCACGCTCAGGACGCCGCCACGGCGCTGGCGTTGTCGCTGACGCCGAATATCGACGACCCGGCGATGGTCGAGCTGTTGGTCAGCTCGATTTTCGACAGCGGTTATTACGCGAGCATCCGTGTGGTCGATGTGAAGACTGATCAGACCATCGTCGAGCGCAATGGCACGCCGGAGGTGAGTAACGTGCCGGACTGGTTCGTCAAACTGATCGGGTTGGAGCCGGCCGGGGGCGACGCATTGGTCAGTCGCGGCTGGGAGCAGGCCGCGCGGGTCGAGGTGGTCAGCCATCCGATGTTTGCCGTGGCCAAACTGTGGCAGAGCGCATTGGGCAGCCTTGGCTGGCTGCTGATGTGTGGCGCGGTGAGTGCGGTGCTCGGCGCGCTGCTGCTGCGCCGGCAGTTGAGGCCGCTGGATTACATGGTCAAACAGTCCCACGCCATCGCCCGCCGCGAATTCCTTAGCCTGCCGGATCTGCCGCGTACCCCTGAATTGCGCCGTGTGGTGCAGGCGATGAACCAGATGGTCGAGAAGCTCAAGGCGCTGTTTCAGGAGCAGGCCGAGCGCAGCGAAAAACTGCGCGCCGAGTCTTACCAGGACAACCTCACGGGGCTGGCCAACCGCCGTTATTTCGAGATGCAGTTGAACAATCGGGTGAGCAACCCGGAGCAGGCCAGTTCCGGTTATCTGCTGCTGTTACGGGTCAAGGATCTGGCCGGGCTTAACCAGCGTCTGGGTGGTCAGCGCACCGATGAATTGTTGAAAGCGGTCGGCGAGCAACTGTCGCGCGAATGCGCCAAGTACCCGGAAACCCAGAATCTCGTCACGCGTATTCGTGGCGGTGAGTTTGCCGTGCTGGCGCCGGGACTGGTGCGTGAGGAAGCGCTGCAACTGGCGCAGAACCTCGACAACGCCCTGAGCAGCTTGCACGCGACCGGCGCAACTGACATGGCGGCGGTGGCCTCTATCGGTCTTGCACCGTTCGTTCACGGCGATTCACCACAAGCGGTGCTCAGTCTCGGCGATCAGGCATTGGCACAAGCTGAAGGGCAGGGCGAGCAGAACTGGGCGTGTATCGATCAGAGCCTGAACGCCGATGTTGGCGACGATCACCATGCCTGGCATCGCTTGCTTGATCAGGCGTTGAGTCAGCAGCGCTTCGAGTTGTATTTTCAGCCGGTGGTGGCCACGCATGACACGCAACTGGTGCTGCATTACAAAGTGCTTTCGCGCTTGCTCGACGAGCAGGGCAAGACAATCCCGGCTGGCCGCTTCTTGCCGTGGCTGGAGCGCTTCGGCTGGACCGCGCGGCTCGATCGCTTGATGCTTGAGCGTGTGCTGGAGCAGATGAAAAAGCATGAGGATTCGTTGGCGCTGAACCTGTCCTCGGCGACTTTGGCCGACCCACAGGCATTGAACAAAATCTTCGAAATCTTACGTGCGCATTCCAACCTCGGCCCACGCCTGACCCTTGAGATCGGCGAGGAGCAATTGCCGGAACAAGTGGTGCTGGAGCAATTGACCCGGCGTCTGCGTGAATTGGGTTTCTCCCTGAGCCTGCAACGTTTTGGTGGACGCTTCAGCATGATCGGCAACCTGGCGCGGTTAGGGCTGGCGTACTTGAAGATCGATGGCAGCTACATTCGGGCGATTGATCAGGAGAGCGACAAGCGCCTGTTCATCGAAGCGATCCAGCGTGCGGCGCATAGCATTGATCTGCCGCTGATTGCCGAGCGGGTCGAGACTGAAGGGGAGTTGTCGGTGATTCGCGAGATGGGGCTGTATGGGGTTCAGGGGCAGTTGTTGGGTGAGCCCAAGCCTTGGCGGTGAGTCAACGAATTGCCCTCACCCTAGCCCTCTCCCAGAGGGAGAGGGGACTGACCGTAGGATATTGGAGAGCTACGCCGACTTGAACGAGTTGCTCTGAATCCATAATCGAAGGTCCGCGGACGATTGGCAGTGGATCCATAATGGAAGCACCAACTGACTAATCGATAATCGACTCGGTCTTTCAGGTCGATGCATGGCGACAGACAACTCGGTCAGCCCCCTCTCCCTTCGGGAGAGGGCTGGGGTGAGGGTAGGCTTTTGATCTGCAATTGCAGACAGATCAGATCAATCCGCCCTCATCCTCATCAATCAACTGACTCAACCCACCCAACGCTTCCCGCGCCTGGGTCCGGTCCATCAACTTGGCCTGGGCCGCTTCCGGCAGGTCAGTGACGCGGATCACGCCTTTGCGGGTCAGCACCTGAATCAGGTCGTCGAGTACCCGAATCATCTCAAAGTCGCTCTGCTTGAGCTGTTTGAGGCTGTTTTCCACGGCTTCGTTGGCGTACCACGCCTGGATGTCATGGTGGTCGGCCGGCAGTGTTTCCGTGGCCTCGGCGTAGGCCGCAGCTTCCACGCGAATCAACTGACCTTGCGCATCGCGTTGCACGTAAAACATTGGGCATCCCTCAGATATGAACCAGCGTCATGCTGTCAGCAGCATAGCCAACTGCGCACGAGTATGCGGTGCGGCGATCCAATCGTCACCGCTGCGGTCATCACAAACTTGACGGCCGCCCCAAGAGGGCGACCGATTTGTTCACGGATCAGCTGTTGTTGTGGTCGACTTTGATGGTCGGGTCGCTGCCGGCAATCAGGTTGTGAATGTTGGCGCTCGACCAGTTGTTGCCTTCCAGTTTGATCGTCACGTCCGGTGTTGCCGCCGCAGCGTCGCCCGAGTTGAACTTGCCCGCCGAGCTGACTTGCAGCGACGACGTGCCATCGACCGTGGTGATCTTCAGGAAGTTATCGATGGTGCTGCCGGTTTCGCCCTGCAACAGATCACGCAGGTCGATACGGTCACCTTCGCTGGCCTTGAAGTCCTTGATCACATCATTGCCTGTATCACCCGACTTCCAGACGAAGGTGTCGGCACCGGAACCACCGATCAGGATGTCATTGCCCTGACCGCCGATCAGCGTGTCGTTGCCGGTGCCGCCCAGCAGAATGTCATTGCCTTTTCCGCCGTCGAGCACGTCATTGCCGCCCGCGCCGAACAGGATGTCATTGCCCGCGCCGCCCAACAGGGTGTCGTTGCCGTCATGCGCGCCAGACACATCGAACGCCTGATAGTGCTCGGTGATGTACTGATGCACATTGCTGGTGCTGACTTTGCTGACCTCGACACCGGTTTCCTTGGCTACGAACGCCTGCATCGCCTGATAACCCTCGCCGGCAATGCCGTTGAAGCTGACCAGATCGCCGAACAGGATGTCGTTGCCGGCGCCACCGTTGACGGTGTCGGAACCCGGTAGCGTCGCTTCGGTGTGGCCGATGATCGAGTTGGCCAGGTTCTTCGGATCGATGTTGGTCTGCGGCGTTTTGTCCGAATCGTACGGTTTCAGGTCATTGAGGCTGACGCCGCTGTTGAGGCCGATGGCCTCGACGCTCGACAGGCCGCTGAGCAACGCGAAGCTGCTGGTCGAGTTATTGGTGGTGTACCAGTCGGTGCTGCTACCGGTACCCGCCAGCCCCGAGAACTCGTAGGTACCGTCGCCTTGGGCGTGCAGCGTGCCGAAGTTCTGGTACGACCAGTTGCTGCCCGATTTGGTCCAGACCGTCACAGAGCCCGCCGCACTGATCTCGATCTGGTGCGTGCTGTCCGGATAGAGGCTGACTGCCGTGCCCAACTTGTAGTTGGTGGTGGTGATCAGGCTATCGAGGGTTTTGTTGCCGTACAGGTACGGGTTGCTCGACTCGCCGGTCTGGTAGTAGGTCGGCTGGCCATCGGTGATGAAGTAAGTGAGGTTCTTCGCCCCGGTGTTGGCCACCGCATCAGCGCTCTGGAAGAAGTTCGCCGTGGTTTTGAACACGTCCTCGTAGTTAGTGCCGCCGCTGGACGTCATCGAATCCAGCACTGCCTTGAGCTTGGTCAGCGCGTTCGGATCATTGAGATTCACCGACACCGACTTGTTCACCTGGGTATCGAAGTCCACCAGGAAAATATTCACCGTGCCCGAGTTGCTACCGCCCAGGCTCTGCTTGAGGGTGTTGAACACCGAGGTCAGCGAGTCCTTGGCTGCGTTGAGCGACGAAGTGCTCATGCTGCCGGAGCTGTCGACCATGAACGCGATGTTGTAGTTGGTGCCCGGCACCACGGTCAGGCCGCCGATGTCGGCGACTATGATGTCGTTGCCATCGGTACCGACGACATTATCGTCAGCCGAAGTGGCGGTAATGGCGTTGTAGACCGCCGGCACCACGGTGACCGGAATGGTCGCGGTGCTGCTGGCCGAACCGCCCACGGCTTCGGTGGAGGTCGACGTCACGGTCAGGTTGAACTGGCCGTTGTAGTAGGTCGGCGGGGTCACAGTAAGGCTGCCGAGGTTCCAGCCGGTGACGTTTGCCTCGCCATTGCTCGCGGTGACCGTGAAGCTATGGCCCGCGCCGTCGCTCAGTACCGAGCCGACCGGTGCGCCGCTGATCTTCACGCTCAGGGTTTCCGAGCCGTCGGTGTCGGTCAGCGCGGTGCTGACCGCCGACAGTTTCACCGTGGTGCCCTCGGCGCCGGTGTTGAGCTTGTAGCCGTCGTAATAACCTTCGCCATTGGTGCCGTGCAGATCGGAGACGGTCACACCGGCATTCACCAGATCCTGTACGCCGGTGTAGATCGGCACGCCAGCGCTGTTCAGGTCGATCGGCGTGCTGCCGTTGACCGACAGGTTGACGTCGTAGCTGCCCGGGCCGCTCTGGTTGTGGTGGTAGATGTCCAGGGTGTAGTAGCCGCTGGTGGTCGGGGTGAACGAACCGTTGATCACGCCACCGCCGCCCCAGGTACCCGAGGCCACGTTTTTGCCGCCGATAGTAATCAGCAGACTGTCATCGGCGATACCGCTGAAGCTGTAGGTCTTGCCGGCTTCGAGATAGATCAGGCCGGATGTTTTCGATGCCGTCCCCGCAGCCACGCTGCCGTCGGACTGCACGTTAGTCACGTTGCCTTTGGAGTTCGGGGTGCCGGCGGCGTCGATGACATTTTTCAATGTGGTCGAATCTGCGCCGTTGCCGTTGGTGCCCAGACCCGACAGGCCGGTCCAGACTTCCTTGATCAGCCCGGTGGACCTCACGCTGTTATCGGCAACGCCCACGGTCGGGGCATCCGCCACTGGCGTGATGTCTATCTTCACGGTGCCGGTATTGCCCAGCAATTGACCGTCGGTTGGCTGGAATTTGATCTGCGCGTAATCAGCCTGTTTGTTGCCAATGCCGGTGCCGCCGTAACCGTTCACACCCGATTCGTTGGCATCCGGCATGAAGCGCAGCTTGCCAGCGTCGATGTCAGTCTTGCTGAAGGTCTGGTTGTTGGCGACGTCTTTCCAGGTCGAACCGTCCAGATACTGCAGTTTGCCTTCGCCTGGCAGCTGGGTGATTTTCACCCCGAGGCTGCTGGCCGGGCTGTCGACGTCGGTCACGCCGAAGGTCGACCAGCCCAGGATCAGCGAGGTGTCTTCGGTGCCGGTGACGTTGATCGGTGCTGCAACCGGCGCATCGTTGACTGGCAGCACGTTGACCGTGGTGGTCGCGGTGTTGGAGTAGTTGCTGCCATCCGTCACGGTCACGGTGATGATTCGCGGCACGGTGCTCGGATCTTCACTGTTGTTGGTGAAGCTGATGTTCTTGATTGCCTGCATGTAATCGGCGAGCGTCGCGTTGCCCGACAGGGTCAGCGTGACGGTGCCGTTGGTGCTGTTGGCATTGATGGTAATGCCGTTGACGCTGTTACCCAGATTCAGCGCATCGCCATCCTGACGGTTGGTCAGCACGACGGTGGCGCCGGTCAGCATGGTGCTGTCCGGGTCGGTGATCTTCAGATCGGTGTCGGCAATCGACACACCAGCGCCCGGGGTGTTTTCGGTGAACGTCACCTTGTAGTCGGCCCCGGTGGCGCCGCTGGAGTTGTTGCCGTCCAGATCGATGACCGGTGGCGCATCGTTGTCGATGATCGACGTGCTGACGCTGCCATTGGTGGTGCTGACCGCCAGATTCTCGAAATTACCGCCGGTGGCCGAGTCGATCTTGACCACGAAGTTCTCGGTGCCTTCGGTGATCTTGTCATCGAGGGTCGCGACGTTGAACTGCGCGCTGCTGGCTCCGGCCGGGATCTTCACGGTGTAAACGCCGGTGAAGTCCGAACCGTCAGCAGCGGTGCCGCTGTAGACGATTTTCAGGGTCACTTCGGTTTGTGCCGGGTGGGTCAGGCTGACCGTGTAGCTGGCGGTCTGGCCTTCGGTCACCGAGGTGCTGCCGGTGATGCTGACTTGGGTGGTGTCGACGGTATCGGTGACGCTGGTTACGGCTGGTGTATTGCTGGTTACCAGGTTTTCGAAGCCGCCGCCGCTGGTGCCGGTGATGGTTGCCTGCACGGTGCCGGCGTCTTTGTAGACATCATCAGCCGGAGCAGGAATGGTCACGGTGCCGGTGGTTTTGCCCGCTTCGATAGTGATCACCGAGCCGTTGCTCAGGGTCACGCTCACTGGCGAGCCAGCAACGTTGGTCAGTGTGGCGGTGTAGATGATCGAGCCACCCTCAGCCACAGAACTGGTGGCGCTGAGCGACAGGTTTGTTGTGTCGACGGTGTCGGTCACGGTGGTGCTGACCGGGGTTTTGTCGGCTACGAGGTTCTCGTAGTTGCCGCCGGTTACGTTGGTAATCGAGTTGGTCAGCGGGGTGTGACCGGTCAGCGCATCGTTTGGCGCGGTGGTGGTCACGGTGCCGCTTGTCTGGCCGACGCCGATGGTGATGGTTTGACCGTTGGCCAAACTCACGACCACAGGCGAACCGGTCACGACTGCACCGACGGTGGCGGTGTAGACGACGTTGCCGCCCTCAGCCGCTGTACCGGTGGCGGTCAGTTTGACGGTCGAAGTATCGATGGTGTCGGTAACGCTGGTCACGGCTGGTGTCGTGCTTGGGACCAGGTTTTCGAAGTTGCCACCGGCGGCGTTGGTGATCGTTGCCTGCACGGTGCCGGCGTCTTTGTAGACGTCGTCGGCTGGCGCAGGAACAGTTACGGTGCCGGTAGTTTTGCCTGCTTCGATAGTGATCACCGAGCCGTTGCTCAGGGTCACGGTCACTGGCGAGCCAGCGGCGTTGGTCAGTGTGGCAGTGTAAGTAATTGAACCACCCTCGGCGACCGAGTTGGTAGCGCTCAAGGACAGATTGGTGGTGTCAGCGACATCAGTCACGGTGGTCGAAACCGGCGTCTTGTCGGCCACGAGGTCTTCGTAGTTGCCGCCGGAAACGCCTGTGATCGAGTTGGTCAGCGGCGCATTGCCGGCCAGCGCATCGTTCGGCGCGGCAGCGGTCACGGTGCCGGTGGTCTGGCCAACAGCGATGGTGATGTTCTGACCGTTGGCCAAGGTCACGACAACCGGGGAGCCAGTCACTGGCGCACCAACGGTGGCGGTGTAAGTGACGGTGCCGCCTTCAGCGACCGAAGTATCGGCGGTCAGTTTGACGGTCGAGGTGTCGACGGTGTCGGTGACGTCGGTAACGGCTGGAACGGTGCTTGGCACCAGATTCTCGAAGTTGCCGCCGGTAGCCGTGGAAATGGTCGCTTCGACTTTCCCTGCATCTTTGTAAACGTCATCGGTTGGCGCTGGAACAGTAACGGTGCCAGTAGTTTTACCAGCATCGATGGTGATCACGGCGCCGTTCGACAGGGTCACGGTAACCGGCGAGCCAGCGGCGTTAGTCAGGGTTGCGGTGTAGGTGATCTGGCCACCTTCGGCCACAGTGCCGGTCGCGGTCAGCGACAGATTGGTGGTGTCAGCGACATCAATCACGGTGGTCGAAACCGGAGTCTTGTCGGCCACGAGATCTTCGTAGTTGCCGCCGGAAACGCCTGTGATCGAGTTGGTCAGCGGCGCATTGCCGGCCAGCGCATCGTTCGGCGCGGCAGCGGTCACGGTGCC
>NZ_JBIWAL010000078.1:0-3125 GCF_044760045.1 Pseudomonas sp. NPDC098747
ACAGCGAGTCCCTTTTTCAAACGCCAAAAAGGAACCAAAAGGCTTTGCCCCCGGCGTACGGCACTTCGCTGAGGCTCAGTGTTCCCTCGCTACGGCGTCCACCCGGGGGCAGTCGCCTGCGGTTTGCTGCGCTGCACCTCCTCTCGATGGATGCGGCTTCGCCGCACGGCGCTGCGCGCCTAACCCCCGGATGGACACCTTCGCTCGGCCTGCCGAAGGGGGCTAAGAGCAAGAGCAACATCAAAAGCCAGATCAAAAACCCCTCACCCTAGCCCTCTCCCGGAGGGAGAGGGAACTGATCGAGGTGATTGGGCGAGGTGCGCCGACGTGGGATACCGAGTCGAACTCAAATTTCGATAAGCAAGAAAGTCGGCTCCCTCTCCCTCGGGAGAGGGCTGGGCGGGCGGCGTTCCGATGAGAGGCAAACCCCACACAAAACCAAAGCCGACCGCATCGCCCTCCACCACTCAACACAATGAGCGTTAGCTCGAGTGCAGCCCTTGATCTCAAGAGCCCGTCGGCAGGCTTCGTTCCGGGATTGATCCGGGGGGTGGGAGCGCAGCGACCGTTTGGCGAAGCCAAATGCATCGAGAGGAGGTGCAGCGCAGCCAACCGGAGGCGATGCCCCCGGATCAATCCCGGAGCGAAGGAACCCGAGCCACAGCGAGGGCCGAACGTCAGGGTAAAGCCTTTTGGGTTACCTTTTCGGCGTTTGGGAAAGGTGACCCCCCGTAAGGGCGGAACCCTAACCAGCCATCACCCAAAAAACGGATATACACCCACCCCCCAACACCCACACAAAACAAAAAAGGCGCCCGAAGGCGCCTTTCAAGCTTTACAGCAAAAAACCAACAACCGTCAGGCCATCTCCGCCGTAGTTTCGAAGTCAAACGTCATCTCACCATCCTTGATGTCGATGTGAACCACACCACCATGGTCAGCCAGCTCGCCAAACAGAATCTCCTCCGCCAGCGGACGCTTGATCTTGTCCTGGATCAAACGCGCCATCGGGCGTGCGCCCATTGCCGCGTCATAACCACCGGCCGCCAGCCAACTGCGCGCCGCGTCGGTAACTTCCAAGAGCACCCGCTTGTCTTCCAGCTGCGCCTGAAGCTCGGTAAGGAACTTGTCCACCACACTCTTGATGACCTCATGACTGAGGCGACCAAACTGGATAATGGTGTCCAGACGATTACGAAATTCCGGCGTGAAGCTCTTCTTGATCACTTCCATCGCATCAGACGAGTGATCCTGATGAGTGAAACCGATCGAAGCACGCGCGGCCGTTTCGGCACCGGCGTTAGTGGTCATGATCACGATCACATTGCGGAAGTCCGCCTTGCGCCCGTTGTTGTCGGTCAGCGTGCCATGATCCATCACCTGCAACAGCAGGTTGAAGACTTCCGGATGCGCCTTCTCGATTTCATCGAGCAGCAATACGCAATGCGGCTGCTTGGTGATCGCCTCGGTCAACAGACCGCCCTGGTCGAAACCGACATAGCCCGGAGGTGCACCGATCAGACGCGATACGGTGTGACGCTCCATGTACTCGGACATGTCGAAGCGAACCAGTTCGATACCCAGCGCCTTGGCCAATTGCCGCGCGGCTTCGGTTTTACCGACACCGGTTGGACCTGCGAACAGGAACGAACCGACTGGCTTGTCAGGCGACTTGAGACCAGCACGGGACAGCTTGATTGCAGTCGACAGCGAATCGATCGCCGCGTCCTGACCAAACACCGTCAGTTTCAAATCGCGCTCGAGGTTACGCAGCAGCTCCTTGTCGGAACTGGTGACGTGCTTCGGCGGAATCCGTGCGATCTTCGCCACGATGTCTTCGACGTGCGGCACTTCGATGCGCTTGGCGCGCTTCTCGACCGGTTGCAGACGCTGGTAAGCGCCGGCCTCGTCAATGACGTCAATGGCTTTGTCCGGCATGTGCCGGTCATTGATGTAGCGCGAAGCCAGCTCAGCAGCGGCGCGCAACGCCTCATCGCTGTACTCGATGTTGTGGTGCGCTTCGAAGCGCCCTTTCAGGCCGCGCAGGATACCGATGGTGTCTTCCACCGACGGCTCGACGACATCGACCTTCTGAAAGCGTCGTGCAAGCGCACGATCCTTCTCGAAGATGCCGCGAAATTCCTGGAACGTAGTCGAACCAATGCAACGAATGTCGCCAGACGACAGCAAAGGCTTGAGCAGGTTCGAAGCGTCCATGACGCCACCGGACGCAGCACCCGCACCAATAATGGTGTGAATTTCATCGATAAACAGAATGGCTTGCGGACGCTTTTTCAGTTCATTGAGCAGCGCCTTGAAGCGCTTCTCGAAATCACCGCGATACTTGGTGCCCGCGAGCAGAGCACCGAGATCAAGGGAATAAACGACGCTGCCAGCCAAAAGGTCAGGCACCTGGTTGTCAACAATACGCTTGGCGAGACCTTCGGCAATTGCGGTTTTACCCACGCCAGCCTCGCCAACCAGCAGCGGATTGTTCTTGCGACGACGCGCGAGAATCTGCGCGACGCGTTCGACTTCCGATTCACGCCCAACCAGCGGATCGATACGACCCTGGCGCGCAAGTTCGTTGAGGTTGCTGGCATAAGCATCCAGAGGATTGCCTGAAGAAGAAGACTCACCGCCCTCGTCGTCCTGCATATCTTGTTCACCTTCAGAGTGATCGCCATGCCCCGGCACTTTAGAAATGCCGTGCGCGATGTAATTGACGACATCGATGCGCGCAACGCTCTGCTGTTTCAGCAGGAACACTGCCTGACTCTCTTGCTCACTGAAGATTGCAACCAGCACGTTGGCGCCAGTCACTTCGCGTTTGCCCGAGCTCTGTACGTGGAAAACAGCACGCTGCAGGACACGCTGGAAGCCCAGAGTTGGCTGGGTTTCGCGATCTTCGTCATGGACGGGGATCAATGGCGTGGTGGAGTCGATGAACTCCTGCAGGTCGTGCTTGAGTTTGTCGAGGTTCGCGCCGCAGGCACGCAAAACGGTGGCGGCAGCCTCATTGTCCAATAGGGCCAGCAGGAGGTGTTCGACGGTCATGAATTCATGACGCTTCGAACGAGCCTCCTTGAAGGCAAGATTGAGGGTGACTTCGAGCTCGCGGTTTA
>NZ_JBIWAL010000078.1:3135-10473 GCF_044760045.1 Pseudomonas sp. NPDC098747
AAAACACCTCGAGCACTTCGACGACGAAATCCATCGGTGTGTAGTCATCATTAAACAAAACCACCTTGTACATCGGCGGTGCCTGTAACGCAGGCTTTGCTTCCTGAACAGCAACGCCCGCCGAATCGTCGTCGCGTTCCTCCGGGTGATCCTTTTGGAGAGTCGGGCGATCCTGATTGAATGTTAGTCGAATCTGGCTGATTGCATGCATGGAAAGAAAGGTTCGTCAGTTGTGCAAATACAGTGGTGGGGGCGGTTGCGCACGTTTTCAACTCCGACTGCCCGGTCACCTTGACTATCGGGAAAACGGTGTTACAACCAATAGAGCCCACAGTGGGTAAAAAAGATCCGCGGAGTCAATCCTTTTAACGGATTAGATTGCGGATGACTTGGATGATACTCCAGCGATGGAGTCTGTTGCAGAGGGATTTGAGCATGGCTGTCGGCAAGGTGAAATGGTTCAACAATGCCAAGGGGTACGGTTTCATCGTCGAGGATGGAAAAACGGAAGATCTGTTTGCCCACTACTCGGCCATCAAAATGGATGGTTATAAAACCCTGAAAGCCGGGCAAGCCGTTAGATTCGACATCATACAGGGCCCCAAAGGCCTGCACGCGGTGGAAATTAACTCGGTCGAAGTCCCAGAAATAAAAGAAGCGACCCCTGCTGGGCGCCAGGAACAAAAGGTTACCAGCTGACGCCCCAGTACCTTCAGCCATAAAAAAACGCCCGACTCGATCATCTCGAGTCGGGCGTTTTTGTTGCAGCCTGTTGCGCTTACATGTGCGAAATCAGCGCATCCCCAAAGCCCGAAGACGAAACCAGCTTGGCCCCCTCCATCAGACGTTCGAAGTCATAGGTCACGGTCTTGGCAGAAATCGCGCCGTTGGTGCCTTTGATGATCAGATCGGCCGCTTCAGTCCAGCCCAGGTGACGCAGCATCATCTCTGCAGACAGGATCAGTGAGCCCGGGTTGACCTGGTCCTTGCCAGCGTATTTCGGTGCAGTACCGTGGGTCGCCTCGAACATTGCGATGGTGTCAGACAAGTTGGCGCCCGGCGCAATACCGATACCGCCCACTTCCGCCGCCAGGGCGTCGGAGAGGTAGTCGCCGTTAAGGTTGAGGGTCGCGATCACATCGTATTCGGCCGGGCGCAGCAGGATCTGCTGAAGCATGGCGTCGGCAATGGCGTCTTTGACCACAACGTTTTTACCGGTTTTCGGGTTTTTGAACTGCATCCACGGGCCGCCGTCGAGCAGGGTCGCGCCGAATTCTTCAGCCGCCACCTCATAGGCCCACTCTTTGAAGGCACCTTCGGTGAACTTCATGATGTTGCCTTTGTGCACAATGGTCAGCGAATCGCGGTCGTTATCGACCACATATTGCAGGGCCTTGCGCGCCAGACGCTTGGTGCCTTCCAGGGAAACCGGCTTGACGCCGATACCGCAGTTTTCGTCGAAACGGATCTTGGTGACGCCCATTTCTTCTTTAAGGAATTTGATGACCTTGGTGGCTTCCGGCGAACCGGCCTTCCACTCGATACCGGCGTAGATGTCTTCTGAGTTCTCGCGGAAAATCGTCATGTCGACGTCGCCGGGCTTTTTAACCGGGCTTGGCACGCCTTCGAACCAACGCACCGGGCGCAGGCAGACGTAGAGGTCGAGTTGCTGACGCAGGGCCACGTTCAGCGAGCGGATGCCGCCACCGACCGGGGTGGTCAGCGGGCCTTTGATGGAAACCACGTAATCCTTGACTGCGTCCAGGGTTTCCTGAGGCAGCCAGGTGTCCTGATCGTAAACCTGAGTGGCTTTTTCCCCGGCGTAGACTTCCATCCAGGAAATCTTGCGCTTGCCGCCGTATGCCTTTTGAACTGCAGCATCGACAACCTTGATCATCACCGGACTGATGTCGACACCAATGCCGTCACCTTCGATGAAGGGGATGATCGGGTTATCAGGAACATTGAGAGAATGGTCTGCATTGACGGAGATTTTGTCGCCGACGGCTGGAACCTGAATCTTCTTGTAACCCATGCTGAACTCCATTGTTTGGATTGAACATCTGGCTTGGTTCGAGCGTAACCCAGTTAAATCAACACGCAAACCCTCTGTTCGCGGCGCAGGCACATCTGGTTTCGTACAAGCCTGAAAGCAAAGGGAAAAGCGCCAAACTCAAGCATTCGCGACGACTCTACGCCCCACCCTGCCCTGCGACCTTTAGACCAATGGACGAGAATCGTTGCATATGAACCATCGGCAGATTGCCAGCTACCTATGTATAATGCCGGCCGCTGACCACAGGGTCACGACGGCTGGCCTGTCTAGAACGAGACTTTCCGCCCTATAGCCAGGTTGTTATCGCAGCCTGACTGCTCGACGCTCAACGATGCACCCAACATCACCGCGAAGAATCTCGACATTCGGTTCATGGATGACTTTGAACGAACGCGCTTACCCGGCGCCCCTCGAGTTTCTGCGCACGCTTTAGCAAAGAAGAGAGAGTTAATCCGAATATGCCCAACCGCTCGAAGATCATCTATACCTTCACCGACGAAGCCCCAGCCCTCGCCACCTATTCCCTGCTGCCGATCATCGAGGCTTACACCGCCTCGGCCGATATCGCCGGGGCCACCCGCGCGATCGCTCTGGCAGCGCGCAGCCTGGCCACCGGCCCCGAGCAACTCGGCGCCCCAGCCGTAGCCGACCACCTCGCCGAACTGGGCGACCTGGCTGTTACGCCTGAAGCCAACATCATCAAGCTGCCGAACATCAGTGCTTCGGTTCCGCAGCTGCAAGCCGCGATCAAAGAGCTGCAAGCTCAGGGTTACAACCTGCCGGTCTACCCGGAAACCGTGACCAGCGACGCCGACAAAGACGCCAAGGCGCGTTACGACAAGATCAAGGGCAGCGCCGTGAACCCGGTTCTGCGCGAAGGCAACTCCGATCGTCGTGCACCGCTGTCGGTCAAGAACTACGCACGCAAGCACCCGCACAAAATGGGCGCCTGGGCCAAAGACTCCAAGTCCCACGTCGCTCACATGAGCACCGGCGATTTCTACGGCAGCGAAAAAGCTGCCCTGATCGACGCCGCTGACGCTGTGAAAATCGAGCTGATCGCCAAAGACGGTACCGCTACCGTCCTGAAAGAAAAGACCACCGTTCAGGCTGGCGAGATCCTCGACTGCGCCGTGATGAGCAAAAACGCCCTGCGTTCGTTCATCGCTGCTGAAATCGAAAGCGCCAAGGCTCAAGGCGTGCTGCTGTCGGTTCACCTGAAAGCGACCATGATGAAGGTCTCCGACCCGATCATGTTCGGCCAGATCGTTGCCGAGTTCTATAAGGACGCGCTGACCAAGCACGCTGACGTGCTGGCCCAGATCGGCTTCAACCTGAACAACGGCATCGGCGATCTTTACGCCCGTATCAAAGCCCTGCCGGCCGATCAGCAAGCGCAGATCGAAGCTGACATGGCTGCGGTCTACGCGGCTCGTCCGTCGCTGGCGATGGTCAACTCCGACAAAGGCATCACCAACCTGCACGTGCCGAGCGACGTTATCGTCGACGCCTCGATGCCGGCCATGATCCGTGACTCCGGCAAGATGTGGGGCACTGACGGTCAGTTGCACTACACCAAGGCTGTGATCCCGGATCGTTGCTACGCAACGATCTACCAGGCCGTGATCGAAGATTGCAAAGCCAATGGCGCTTTCGATCCGACCACCATGGGCAGCGTGCCAAACGTTGGCCTGATGGCTAAAAAAGCCGAAGAATACGGTTCCCACGACAAGACCTTCCAGATCAAGGCTGACGGCGTGGTTCGCGTGACTGACAGTAAAGGCACCCTGCTGATGGAGCAGGCTGTTGAAGCCGGCGACATCTTCCGCATGTGCCAGACCAAAGACGCGCCGATCCAGGATTGGGTCAAACTGGCCGTAAACCGTGCTCGCGCAAGCAGCACTCCAGCGATTTTCTGGCTGGACCCGATGCGCGCTCACGATGGCGTAGTGATCGAGAAAGTTCAGGCGTACCTGAAGGATCACGACACCACCGGTCTGGACATCCAGATCATGGCGCCGGTCGACGCAATGAAGTTCACCCTGCAGCGCACCCGCGAAGGCAAAGACACCATCTCGGTGACCGGTAACGTACTGCGCGACTACCTGACTGACCTGTTCCCGATCATGGAACTGGGCACCAGCGCCAAGATGCTGTCGATCGTGCCGCTGATGAACGGCGGTGGCCTGTTCGAAACCGGCGCTGGCGGCTCGGCTCCCAAGCACGTGCAGCAACTGGTCGAAGAGAACTTCCTGCGCTGGGATTCGCTGGGTGAGTTCCTCGCCCTGGCAGCCTCGCTCGAGCATTTGGGTGTGAACTACAACAACCCGAAAGCACTGGTGCTGTCCAAGACTCTGGACCAGGCTACCGGCCAGTTCCTCGACAACAACAAGTCGCCATCGCGCAAAGTCGGCAACATCGACAACCGCGGCAGCCACTTCTATCTGGCAATGTACTGGGCCCAGGCTCTGGCCGCGCAGACCGAAGACACTGCACTGCAAGCGCAGTTCACGACTTTGGCCAAGACTCTGACCGAGAACGAAGCAACCATCGTTGCCGAGCTCAACGCCGTTCAGGGCAAGCCAGTCGATATCGGCGGTTACTACCACGCCAATGCCGAGCTGATCAGCAAGGCCATGCGCCCAAGCGCAACCCTCAACGCGGCGATTGCTGCGCTGGTTTAAGGTTGTAAAGGGAACATCACAAACCCCGGCCTGGTGCCGGGGTTTGTGTTTTCAGAGTTCACACTCCCCTTTGTGGGAGCGAGCTTGCTCGCGAATGCGGTTTATCATTCAACACCCTCATTGACTGACCCACCGCTTTCGCGAGCAAGCTCGCTCCCACAGGGAACCGATTTTAATCCAGCATCTGAGGACAACTCATGGAATGGCTCCCCCACATCACCGTCGCCACCATCGTCGAGGACAACGGCCGCTTCCTGATGGTCGAAGAGCACAAGGCCGGCCGTAACGTGCTCAACCAGCCCGCCGGTCATCTCGATCCGAATGAAACCCTGATCGACGCCGCAATCCGCGAGACCCTCGAAGAAACCGGCTGGGACGTCGAACCCACCGGCGTGATCGGCATTTACCTCTACACCGCACCCAGCAATGGCGTGACTTACCAACGTATCTGCTTCGCCGCCAAAGCGCTGAAACACCACCCGGATTATCAACTCGACGACGGCATTGTCGGCGCCAAGTGGCTGACCCGCGACGAATTAATCGAGCAGCGCGAGCACTGGCGCAGCGAGCTGATCATCCGTTGCATCGATGATTATCTGGCGGGCCATCACTTCGGCCTCGAATTGATCCGTCCTTCTCTTTAGCCTTGAGGCCGTGAGCCTGATAGAATCGCGTCCTTTTTAAAGACACTCATTGAATCCCTATGCGTGATCCAGCCCCTTCTGACACATCCAAGAAGCGCGTCATTGTCGGCATGTCCGGCGGCGTGGACTCTTCCGTTTCCGCTCTCCTGCTGATCGAGCAGGGTTACGCGGTGGAAGGCCTGTTCATGAAGAACTGGGAAGAAGACGACGGAACGGAATACTGCACCGCCATGGACGACCTGGCGGATGCCCAGGCTGTCTGCGACAAGATCGGCATCAAGTTGCACACCGCCAACTTCGCGGCCGAGTACTGGGACAACGTGTTCGAGCACTTCCTGGCCGAATACAAGGCCGGACGCACGCCGAACCCGGACATCCTGTGTAACCGCGAGATCAAGTTCAAGGCGTTCCTCGACTACGCCATGGTGCTAGGCGCAGACCTGATCGCCACCGGCCACTACGTGCGCCGCCGCGACATTGATGGCCGCACCGAACTGCTCAAAGGCCTCGATGCCAACAAGGATCAAAGCTACTTCCTGCACGCCGTCGGCGGCGAACAGATCGCCAAGACTCTGTTCCCGGTTGGCGAACTGGAAAAGCCTGAAGTCCGCGCAATTGCCGAGAAATACGAGCTGGCGACCGCCAAGAAGAAGGATTCCACCGGGATCTGCTTCATCGGCGAGCGTCGCTTCAGCGACTTTCTCAAGCAATACCTGCCGGCACAACCGGGCGAGATCAAGACCACCGAAGGTGAAATCATCGGCCGTCACCACGGCTTGATGTACCACACCATCGGCCAGCGTCAGGGCCTCGGGATCGGCGGTTTGAAAGATGCCGGCGACGAGCCGTGGTACGTGCTGCGCAAGGATCTGGACAATAACGAACTGATCGTCGGCCAGGGCAACAACCATCCGTGGCTGTTCTCCAGCGCCCTGCTCGCTTCGGAAATCTACTGGGTCAACCCGGTCGATCTGAGCCAGCCACGTCGCCTGACCGCCAAAGTGCGTTATCGCCAGAGTGATCAGGCCTGCACGCTGGAGCAGACCGCAACCGGTTACCGCGCCGTGTTCGACGAGCCGCAACGCGCGGTAACACCGGGCCAGTCCGTGGTGTTCTACGACGGTGAAATCTGCCTCGGTGGCGGCGTGATCGAAGTCGCCGAGCCGTGGAGCGGCCAGGCATGAGCCCGACTCAGGAGCAACTGACGGCGCTGGGCGGTGTGTTTCTCGCCGCCGTGCTGGTCGACCGGATCGCCAAAAGCGGCCAGACCAGCGAAGCCGGCCTGACCTGCATGCTCGGCAGTCTGTTGGTACGCGACCCGAAAGACACCCTGGACGTGTACGGCGGCGACGACCTCAATCTGCGCGAGGGCTATCGCGCACTGATCGGCGCCCTTGAACGCGACCCGAGCACGCTGCAACGCGAACCGCTGCGCTATGCCCTGTCGATGCTCGGCCTTGAGCGGCAACTCGCCAAGCGCAACGACATGCTCGATGCGATCGGCAAGCGTCTGCCGCAGATCCAGTCGCAGGTCGAACATTTCGGCCCGGCTCACGAAAACGTTATTGCCGCCTGCGGCGCGCTGTATCAGGACACCCTGAGCACGCTGCGCCAACGCATTCAGGTGCACGGCGACATGCGCAACCTGCAACAGCCAAGCAACGCCTCGAAGATTCGTGCCCTGCTGCTCGCCGGGATTCGCTCGGCACGCCTGTGGCGTCAGCTCGGCGGCCATCGCTGGCAGTTGGTTGTCAGCCGGCGCAAGCTGCTCAAAGAGCTGTATCCGCTGATGCGCAACGAGTAAATCGCCTGCAACAAACGTTTTGTAGTCTGTAACGCGTAATACGCCGGTCAGTTGGCAACGGACCGGCGGATTTTTTCATGTATGATACGCGCCCCATTTCGTTGCCCGACTGTCCGAGAACACCCCATGCAGCTTTCTTCGCTCACTGCG
>NZ_JBIWAL010000078.1:10483-17336 GCF_044760045.1 Pseudomonas sp. NPDC098747
AATTATACATCAAACAAAATCCACAAAATTCAATGCACTACAGACCGATAAAAAACCAATCAAATTTATTATCTAAATTACGTTTCCCCTGTTGACGGCCGCTACGCCGGCAAAACCCAGGCCCTGCGCCCGATTTTCAGCGAGTACGGTCTGATCCGTGCCCGTGTTCTGGTTGAAGTGCGCTGGCTCCAGCGCCTGGCCGCTCACGCCGGTATCCCGGAAGTACCAGCCTTCTCCGCCGAGGCCAACGCCGTTCTCAATGAACTGGCTGAAAACTTCTCGCTGGAGCACGCCGAGCGCGTCAAAGAGATCGAGCGCACGACCAACCACGACGTCAAGGCGATTGAATACCTGCTCAAAGAGCAAGCCGCCAAGCTGCCTGAGCTGGCCGCTGTCAGCGAATTCATCCACTTTGCCTGCACCAGCGAGGACATCAACAACCTGTCCCACGCCCTGATGCTGCGCGAAGGCCGTGATGATGTGATGCTGCCGTTGATGCGTCAGACCGCTGAAGCCATCCGCGAACTGGCGATCCGTTTCGCCGACGTGCCGATGCTATCGCGCACCCACGGTCAACCAGCCTCCCCGACCACTCTGGGTAAAGAGCTGGCGAACGTGGTTTACCGTCTCGAGCGTCAAATTGCTCAAGTCGCTGCCGTTCCGCTGCTGGGCAAGATCAACGGCGCTGTCGGCAACTACAACGCTCACCTGTCGGCTTACCCGCAGATCGACTGGGAAGCCAACGCCCGCGCCTTCATCGAAGACGAGCTGGGTCTGGGTTTCAACCCGTACACCACGCAAATCGAGCCGCACGACTACATTGCCGAGCTGTTCGACGCCATTGCGCGCTTCAACACCATTCTGATCGACTTCGACCGTGACATCTGGGGCTACATCTCCCTGGGTTACTTCAAGCAGCGCACCATCGCTGGCGAGATCGGCTCGTCGACCATGCCGCACAAGGTCAACCCGATCGACTTCGAAAACTCCGAAGGCAACCTGGGCATCGCCAACGCGCTGTTCCAGCACCTGGCGAGCAAACTGCCGATCTCCCGCTGGCAGCGCGACCTGACCGACTCCACCGTTCTGCGCAACCTCGGCGTCGGCTTCGCCCACAGCGTGATCGCGTACGAAGCCAGCCTCAAAGGCATCAGCAAACTCGAGCTGAACGCGCAGAAAATCGCCGCTGACCTCGACGCTTGCTGGGAAGTTCTGGCTGAGCCGATCCAGACCGTGATGCGTCGCTACAACATCGAAAACCCGTACGAAAAGCTCAAAGAACTGACCCGCGGCAAGGGCATCAGCCCTGAAGCGTTGCAGACTTTCATCGACGGTCTGGACATGCCAGCCGAAGCGAAAGCCGAGCTGAAATTGCTGACCCCGGCCAACTACATCGGCAACGCTGTAGCGCAAGCCAAACGCATCTGATTGACCGCTTGACCCGTTTGAGACGCCCGGCCGCGCCGGGCGTTTTTATTCCAGTCTGAAAAGTGCTTTTTTTCAATAGGTTACATATGAATTCCGATATTCCTCTTCAACTTCTGGGCGGCCTCACGGCGCGCGAATTCCTGCGCGACTACTGGCAGAAAAAACCGCTGCTGATTCGTCAGGCGATTCCTGACTTCGAAAGCCCGATCGACGCCGACGAACTGGCCGGTCTGGCCCTGGAAGAAGAAGTTGAATCGCGCCTGGTGATCGAACACGGCGAGCGCCCATGGGAACTGCGCCGCGGCCCGTTCGCTGAAGACGAATTCAGCAAACTGCCGGAAAAAGAGTGGACCTTGCTCGTTCAGGCAGTCGACCAGTTCGTGCCGGAAGTCAGCGAGCTGCTGGAAAGCTTCCGCTTTCTGCCGAGCTGGCGCGTCGACGACGTGATGATCAGTTACGCCGCGCCAGGCGGCAGCGTTGGTCCGCACTTCGACAACTACGACGTGTTCCTGCTGCAAGGTCACGGCAAGCGCAACTGGAAGATCGGCCAGATGTGCGATTCCGAGAGCCCGCTGCTGCAACACGCAGACTTGCGCATCCTCGCTGAATTCGAACAGACCGAAGAATGGGTTCTGGAACCGGGCGACATGCTGTACCTGCCGCCGCGCCTGGCCCACTGCGGCATCGCCGTGGATAACTGCATGACCTACTCGGTCGGTTTCCGCGCACCGAGCGCATCCGAAGTGCTGACCCACTTTACCGACTTCCTCAGCCAGTTCCTGACTGACGAAGAGCGCTACACCGATGCCGACGCACAGCCAGCAGCCGATCCGCATCAGATTCAACACGACGCACTGGATCGCCTGAAAAGCCTGCTCGCCGAACACATGAGCGACGAGCGTCTGCTGCTGACCTGGTTCGGCCAGTACATGACCGAGCCGCGCTACCCGGAACTGGTCGTCGGCCCGGAGGAAGTCGAGGAAGAAGATTTCCTCAGCGCTCTGCAAGATGGCGCCGTGTTGATCCGCAATCCAAGCGCACGCCTGGCGTGGTCGGAAGTCGATGACGACTTGCTGCTGTTCGCCAGCGGCCAGAGCCGTTACCTGCCGGGCAAACTGCGCGAGCTGCTGAAGCTGATCTGCGCCGCTGACGCCCTGCACACCGACAACCTCGGTGAGTGGCTGAACGACGAAGACGGTCGTGGCCTGCTGTGCGAACTGGTCAAGCAAGGGAGCCTGGGGTTCGCCGACGATGAATAAGATTCGCGTACGTGTCGCAGATTGGCAAAAGGACATCGCCGAGATCCGCCGCATTCGTGAGACGGTATTTATCGCTGAGCAATCGGTGCCACCTGAGCTGGAATGGGACGCGGATGACGCAAGCGCCGTGCACTTTCTGGCGTTTGAAGGCGACTTTCCGATTGGTACTGCGCGCCTGTTGCCCGATGGCCACATCGGCCGCGTTTCGGTGCTCAAAGACTGGCGCGGTATGAAGGTCGGTGATGCGCTGATGCAAGCGGTCATCGCTGAAGCTGAAGCCCGCGACTTGAAACAGCAGATGCTCAGCGCTCAGGTGCAGGCCACGGCGTTTTATGAACGCCTGGGTTTCAGCCTGGTCAGTGAGGAATTCCTGGAAGCAGGGATTCCTCATGTCGATATGGTTCGCCATTCGGCTTGATCAGCGAAAATCTTCTGAACTCGGTGATCTCCAAGATCCTGAGATTTAAAAGATCCTGTGGCGAGGGGATTTATCCCCGTTGGGCTGCGCAGCGGCCCCCAATTCCTGGGTCTGCTTCGCAGCCCAACGGGGATAAATCCCCTCGCCACAAAAGCTTTATCAACACCACAAAAGCTTGATGGACACCACACCCTCAGCTTGGCATGTACCCAAAAATGCCCCGACATCCACCGATGCCGGGGCGTTTTGCTGTCTACGATTCAACTTGCCCCACCCCGGGCCGACAAACTGGCAATATCAAGCCTTTCGAAAGCGGAGATAACGGACATGTCCCTACGCACCCTGCTCACCACCCTGCTGCTCGCGTGCAGTTTTTCGGTGATGGCAGCCACAGAAGTCGTCCCCCTCAAGTTCCGCACCAGCGCCGACATGCTGCCGATGGCGCAAGACTTCATCGGCAAGGACGGCCAGGTCAGCGCCTACGGCAACCAGTTGATCATCAAAGCCGAGCCGGACAAGATCGAGGAGCTCAAGGCGCTGATCACCCAACTCGACACCGCCCCCAAACGCCTGCTGATCAGCGTCGACACCAATGAAAACAATGGTCGTGGCGATGAAGGTTATTCGGTCAATGGCGCGCAGACCCGCATCATCAGCCGCAGCACCGCCAGCCGTGACGGCGGCGTCCAGCAAGTTCAGGCCACCGACGGCATGCCGGCGTTGATCCAGATCGGCCAGAGCGTGCCGATCACCAGCAGCCAGAGCAACTCCTACGGCGATTACAGCAGCCAGACCGAGTACCGCAACGTTACTCAGGGTTTCTACGTCACCGCCAGCGTCACCGGCGACATCGTTCACCTGGCAATCACTACAAATCGTGACCGCATGAGCCAGGAACGTCCCGATGTAGTGAACGTGCAAAGTACCGACACAACTGTCAGCGGACGCTTGGGTGAGTGGATCACACTGGCCGGCGTGAATCGCCAGACTCAGGCCGATAAACAGGGTGTGGCCCGCAGCTATTCGACTCAAGGCCGGGATGACATGACGCTGAAGGTGAAAGTCGACGCCTTGGACTAAAGCCCCGAAAACTGACTGATTAGTCGTATTAGACGAAAGATGTAGTGACTGAAAAAAAGCACTACAAAACGTTTGACGAGGCAAAAAAGCGAAGGCATGATGGCCTCGCTCCCGCTAATCAGAGGCCCTGACAAGGGCTTTCGAAGCGATGTTCGCACCTACCCCGCGAACCGCTTCGTGTCTGTACCGCCCACAAGGTGTGTTTGACGAGGTTGCCGACTGGAACGAAGTTGTCCCGAGGGACGGAAGCGTAATTAGGTAACCCGGCTTCACGCTGTAGCTCGTATAAAGGCCCACGACGCCCGAATATGCCCGCAGTCTGCCCTTACCTGCTCACTTCCCCTCGAGCCCATCGTTCATCCCGTCGCTTACCCCGCCGAATCCGACTTGACCGCCTAAGCTTCTGGTCAGCGAGCGCAGGAATTTTCCACCGCAGAACAACTTTTCATAAAAGACGCGACGAGGTTTATCTCCATGGCACTGACACGCGAACAGCAAATTGCAGCCCTCGAAAAAGACTGGGCTGAAAACCCGCGCTGGAAAGGCGTGACCCGCGCTTACTCCGCTGCTGACGTCGTCCGCCTGCGTGGCTCGGTTCAACCTGAGCACACTTTTGCAAAACTCGGCGCCGAGAAGCTGTGGAACCTGGTCACCCAAGGTGCCAAGCCATCCTTCCGTCCAGACAAAGATTTCGTCAACTGCATGGGCGCCCTGACCGGCGGCCAGGCTGTTCAGCAGGTCAAGGCCGGTATCCAGGCCATCTACCTGTCCGGCTGGCAAGTCGCTGCGGACAACAACTCCGCAGAATCGATGTACCCGGACCAGTCGCTGTACCCGGTGGACTCGGTTCCAACCGTGGTCAAGCGCATCAACAACTCGTTCCGTCGTGCTGACCAGATCCAGTGGAAAGCCGGCAAAGGCCCGGGCGACGAAGGCTACATCGACTACTTCGCGCCAATCGTGGCTGACGCCGAAGCCGGTTTCGGCGGCGTTCTGAACGCTTATGAGCTGATGAAGAGCATGATCGAAGCAGGCGCCGCCGGCGTTCACTTCGAAGACCAACTGGCTTCCGTGAAAAAATGCGGCCACATGGGCGGCAAGGTTCTGGTGCCAACTCAGGAAGCCGTACAGAAGCTGACCGCTGCACGCCTGGCCGCTGACGTTGCCGGCACGCCGACCATCATTCTGGCGCGTACCGATGCGAACGCGGCTGACCTGCTGACGTCCGACTGCGACCCGTACGACCAGCCGTTCGTGACTGGCGAGCGTACTCAGGAAGGTTTCTACAAGGTTCGTGCCGGTCTGGACCAGGCAATCGCCCGTGGTCTGGCTTACGCACCGTACGCCGACCTGATCTGGTGCGAAACCGCCAAGCCAGATCTGGATGAAGCCCGTCGCTTTGCTGAAGCGATCAAAAAGGAATACCCGGACCAACTGCTGTCGTACAACTGCTCGCCTTCCTTCAACTGGAAGAAAAACCTGGACGACGCGACCATCGCCAAGTTCCAGCGCGAACTGTCCGCCATGGGTTACAAGCACCAGTTCATCACCCTGGCCGGCATTCACAACATGTGGCACAGCATGTTCAACCTGGCGCACGACTACGCCCGTAACGACATGACTGCCTACGTGAAGCTGCAAGAGCAGGAATTCGCTGACGCCTCCAAGGGTTACACCTTCGTGGCGCACCAGCAGGAAGTGGGCACCGGCTACTTCGACGACATGACCACCGTGATTCAGGGTGGCTCGTCCTCGGTAACCGCGCTGACCGGTTCGACCGAAGAAGAACAGTTCCACTGATCGACTTCGCCTGAGCAAACGGCCTTTGCGGATCGAATAAAAAGCTAACCGCAAAGCCGCAAAACTGACGCCCCGACTGGTTCGGGGCGTTTTTTTTGCCTGCGATTCCCCTGGCACCACAAAAACCTGTGGGAGCGAGCTTGCTCGCGAAAGCGTCGCGTCAGTAACCAACCTTGTCGAATGAACAACCGCATTCGCGAGCAAGCTCGCTCCCACAGGGGACAGCCCCAGCTCGCGAAGCAAAACATTGATCCAGAGCGGTACAAACGTCAGAAAAATCAGCTAAAACGGACGCCGCCGCTACTTGCAGTAACGGGTATATAAGACAACTTCCCAACTACTGCACCGCTAAATAGTTACAAAACCACTCCAAACGATATTAATTATCATTCAGATGAAACTATATTCGTTACATTCGCGACAAAACATTATTCATTGAAACCCGGCTAATGCCCGCAACGCATGGGCCGCAGGGCATTCGAGGTGCGCTATGTCCTTATTCCAATAAATAATTTCGCTATAGGAATTTTACTTGCTGGGTGTTTAGCCATAAAATCAGCCCGATTGATTGCTGCGACATATCGTCACTGCCATATTTCTTTATCAAGCTCAGAGACCTTTGCTCTCTGTTAAGGATTACCAGCATGCCCGAAGCGACAGGACTCATGGCCCACAACTGGGGCTTTGCCATTTTCCTTCTGGGTGTCGTCGGCCTGTGTGCCTTCATGCTTGGTGTCTCCAGCCTCCTCGGGTCAAAAGCCTGGGGCCGCAGCAAAAACGAACCGTTCGAGTCGGGCATGCTTCCTACAGGTGGCGCCCGCTTGCGGCTCTCAGCCAAATTCTATCTGGTCGCGATGCTCTTCGTGAT
>NZ_JBIWAL010000079.1:0-467 GCF_044760045.1 Pseudomonas sp. NPDC098747
AACCTTTCTCGTCGTGGTTTTCCACTTCGAGGTCGGAAATCGCCGTGTGCAGCTTGGTGTCCCAGTTGACCAAGCGCTTGCCGCGATAGATCAGACCGTCTTCGTGCAAGCGCACGAACGCTTCTTTAACGGCTTCCGAGAGACCGTCATCCATGGTGAAGCGCTCGCGGCTCCAGTCTACGGACGATCCGAGGCGACGGATCTGACGGCTGATGTTGCCGCCGGATTCATCTTTCCATTCCCAGATCTTCTCGAGGAATTTTTCGCGACCGAGGTCGTGACGGCTCTGGCCTTTGGCTTCGAGTTGGCGTTCCACCAGCATTTGCGTGGCGATACCGGCGTGGTCGGTGCCCGGCTGCCACAGGGTATTGCGACCCTGCATGCGGCGGAAACGGATCAGGGCATCCATGATCGCGTTGTTGAAACCGTGACCCATGTGCAGGCTGCCGGGGACGTTCGGCGGCGGG
>NZ_JBIWAL010000079.1:477-17212 GCF_044760045.1 Pseudomonas sp. NPDC098747
TCATGCTCGTGTAGGACTCGCCCGCGCCTTGCGGGGCGAAGTAGTTCTCGGACTCCCAGGTGTTGTACCAGGAAGTTTCAATGGCGTGCGGCTGGTAGGTCTTATCCATGCGCGGCGGGACCCTATTGGCATTTATTCAGGAAAAGCCGGGAAGTATAGCGAGGCATGGGGCCGAGGGCGAGCGGGGGAGGACCAGGCGGAGATCAAAAGTGTGGGAGCCAACAGGCTGGCTCCCACAGGGATTGGGGGTTATTCGTACTGGCTTAGCAACCGTTCCATCCGCGCATCGAGGCGGCGTTTGATTTCGGTTTCGATGTGCGGGGCAAAATCGTCGATCACGTCTTGCATGATCAATTGCGCAGCGGCGCGCAACTCGCTGTCCAGATGCAGTAAGGCATCCGGGCCTTTATCGACAGTGGCTGCAGGCTGCGCAGCGGGTGCCTGGACGGGTGTCGCTGACGGTGCGACGGCTGGCGGTTCACTGCCAACCGGATCGAACAACATCGGAATCTGTTCCTGTTCACCGTCATCGACCGTATCGGTCAGCAGCGGTGGTTGCAGGTTGTCGTCGCCGAGCAACTGGCGGATCGATTCGAGATCGTCCAGCAGGTGCGCGGACTTTTGCTGCGGTTTCGGAGTGTCCATTGGAATGCTCAGAGTCGCTGTAAACGGTGATCTTGCAGAGGATAGCCTTGTTCGCGGTAGAAACGGAAACTCTCCCGCGCGGCCGCTCGAATCGTTGGATCTTCCACCACCACTTCCGCCACTCGGGCGAATTTACTGGCGAAGGCCGGGACTTTCAGGTCGAGATTGACCAGTAAATCCTGATGCTGGCCGCAGTCATCGCCCAAACCCAGAACAACAAAACCGTCCGGTTCGCTGTCGGCAGGGCCGTGAGGCACGAAGCTTTCGCCCTTGAACGCCCACAGACGCGCATCGAGATCGTCACGCTGAGCGGCATCGCTGCAATGCAGGTAGATGCGATGACCCATGCGCCAGGCTTTCTCGGTGAGCTTGCAGGCAAAGTCCAGGCGCGCAGAAGGATCGGCGCTGGGCAAGATATAGAAGTCGACTTTGGTCATTGCGGTTCCAGAGCGGTAAACGGCGTCACCCGAGAGTGACGCCGCTCATCGGCGGTTTCAGGCTTTGGCGCGGTCCAGTAGGTATTGGGTCAGCAGAGGCACTGGGCGGCCAGTGGCGCCCTTGTCCTTGCCGCCGCTGGTCCACGCGGTGCCGGCAATGTCCAGGTGCGCCCAGTTAAGGTTCTTGGTGAAACGCGACAGGAAGCACGCGGCCGTGATGGTGCCGGCCTTCGGCCCGCCAATGTTGGCGATGTCGGCGAACGGGCTGTCCAGTTGCTCTTGATACTCATCGAACAGCGGCAGTTGCCAGGCGCGGTCGTCGGCAGCCTTGCCGGCGCTGAGCAGTTGGCCGATCAGTTCGTCGTTGTTGCCCAGCAGGCCCGAAGTGTGGGCGCCCAGAGCAACCACGCAAGCGCCGGTCAGTGTGGCGATGTCGATCACCGCTTGCGGCTTGAAGCGCTCTGAGTAGGTCAGGGCATCGCACAGCACCAGACGGCCTTCGGCGTCGGTGTTGAGGATTTCCACGGTCTGGCCGCTCATGGTGGTGACGATGTCGCCCGGACGGGTCGCATTGCCGCTCGGCATGTTTTCGGCGCAAGCGAGGATGCACACCAGGTTGATCGGCAGTTTCAGCTCAAGTACCGCACGCAGGGTGCCGAACACGCTGGCAGCGCCGCCCATGTCGTACTTCATTTCGTCCATGCCGGCGCCCGGCTTCAAGCTGATGCCGCCGGTGTCGAAGGTGATGCCTTTACCGACCAGTGCGTACGGCTTCTCGGATTTCTTGCCGCCGTTGTATTGCATGACGATCAGGCGCGGCGGTTGTTCGCTGCCTTGGCCGACGGCGTAGAACGAGCCCATGCCCAGTGCTTTGATCTTCTTCTCGTCGAGGACTTCGACTTTCAGATCCTTGAACTCTTTGCCGAGGTTCTTGGCTTGCTCACCAAGGAATGTCGGGTGGCAGATGTTCGGTGGCAGGTTACCCAGGTCGCGGGTGAAGGCCATGCCGTTGGCGATCGCAGTGGCGTGAGTCACGGCGCGCTGCACTTCAGCCTGGGCGGCTTTGATGGTCAACAGGGTGATTTTTTTCAGCGCGCGTGGTTCGGCTTTCACGCTCTTGAATTGATCGAAGCTGTATTCGCCGTCGACCAGGGTTTCGGCCAGCAGACGGGTTTTGCCGTAGCTGTCGCGGCCCTTGACGATGACTTCGTCCAGCGCCAGCACGGCGTCGCTGCCGTTCAGGCCTTTCAGAGTGTTGAGGATGCCGGCCACGATTTTGCGGAACGGACGATCGCCCAGTTCCTCATCCTTGCCCACGCCGACCAGCAGCACGCGCTCGGCTTTCAGGTTCGGCAGGCTGTGCAGCAGCAGGCTTTGACCGACCTTGCCGGCCAGATCGCCACGCTTGAGTACGGCGCTGATCGCGCCGCCGCTGAGCTCGTCGACCTGCTTGGCAGCAGCGCCGAGTTTGCGGCCTTCGCCGACGGCAACCACCAGGGTGGCGGTTTTCAACGTTTCTGGGCTAACGCTTTTTACAACCAGTTCCATGTCCGGATCCCTGAATGAATGGTCAACACACAGGCGTTCGACGGTGTCTGCAGTCGCCTGCTTATAAATAGAAGAGGCGCAGGCCAAAGCCTGCGACAAGGGCCGCAGTTTGAACCTCGCTCCCCGCGCCTGACAACCCTAGGGGGCGTTCTCAATTAGTTTTCACACCGCGTTGTCGCCTTAAAGCCGGCCATGCAAGGCGCAGGCCGCCGGGAATGGTTGTTCCCTTTCCAAGGCCTGCAACGCAGACTGGCCGGCTTTAAGGCACAACCCGAAGGGCCGGGCCTGCTGTTGTGCAGGGCTGCGTTGCTCGAAGCTTATTTGGAATGACCAAACCACGCTTCTCGCGCCTTGCCCTGCACAACAGCTGACCCGGCGCGGTGTGAAAACTAATTGAGAGCGCCCCCTAGGTTGTACGATCTTCAACCGATTGCGTGCGAGGATGAGTGTGCGCAGTGACAGGCGCCCTCAATCACAGGATAATGCCGCATCTTTTTTCGACGGCTCTGCGTTGCGGGCCGGTCGATGTGTTTGCTTGTTTGGCCGCCTTAGCCTGACAACACTGGAGTGTCTGGTTTGATCGTCTTCCGTTATCTGTCCCGCGAAGTTCTATTGACCCTCAGCGCCGTGAGTGCCGTGCTGTTGGTCATCATCATGAGCGGTCGCTTCATCAAATACCTCGCTCAGGCCGCTGCCGGCCAGCTCGATCCGGGCTCGCTGTTCCTGATCATGGGCTTTCGCCTGCCGGGTTTCCTGCAACTGATTCTGCCGCTGGGCCTGTTCCTCGGGATCCTGCTGGCCTACGGTCGCTTGTACCTGGAAAGCGAAATGACCGTGCTCTCGGCCACCGGCATGAGTCAGCAGAAGCTATTACGCATGACCCTGTTTCCGGCGACGCTGGTTGCGCTGGTCGTGGCATGGCTGAGCCTGGGTCTGGCGCCGCAAGGTGCCAACCAGTTCCAGTTACTGCTGAACAAGCAGGACGCCCTGACCGAATTCGACACCCTTGAGCCGGGACGCTTCCAGGCCCTGCGCGACGGCACGCGGGTGACGTACACCGAGACCCTGAGCGACGATCGCGTCAACCTGGGCGGCGTGTTCATCTCGCAGAAGAACCTCGGCGCCGATCAGAAAGACCGCGGGATTTCCGTGCTGGTGGCCGAGTCGGGTCGTCAGGAAGTCCGCCCCGACGGCAATCGCTACCTGATCCTCGATAACGGTTACCGTTACGACGGCAGCCCCGGCCAAGCTGATTACCGCGCCATTCATTACGAGAATTACGGCGTGCTGCTGCCCAAGCCGGACGTCAGCGAAGAAGTCACCGACCGTGACGCGATGCCGACATCGGCCCTGTGGGGCAGCGACGACATTCGCTCCAAGACCGAACTGCAATGGCGCCTGTCCCTGCCATTGCTGGTGTTTATCGTGACCCTGATGGCGGTGCCGCTGTCGCGAGTCAATCCGCGTCAAGGGCGTTTCCTCAAGCTGCTGCCGGCGATTCTTCTTTATATGGCTTACCTGACCATTCTTATTGCCGCCCGCGGCGCCCTTGAAAAAGGCAAGATTCCACCGGCGCTCGGCTTGTGGTGGGTGCATGCGATCTTCCTGTTCATCGGCCTCGGCCTGCTCTATTGGGAGCCGCTGCGCCTGAAGATGGCCAGCCGTCGCGCCGCTGCGCTGGAGGTGGCCCGTGGTTAAACTCGACCGCTACATCGGCAGCAGCGTGTTCATGGCGATCATCGCTGTGCTGGCGATCATTCTCGGTCTGGCGACGCTGTTTGCCTTTATCGATGAAATGGGCGACGTCAGCGAAACCTACACGCTGGTTGACGTTCTGGGCTTCGTGCTGCTGACAGCACCCCGTCGTCTCTACGAAATGCTGCCGATGGCGGCGTTGATCGGTTGTCTGATCGGCCTCGGCAGTCTTGCCAGCAGCAGCGAACTGACGGTGATGCGCGCCGCCGGTGTGTCCATTGGCCGTATCGTCTGGGCGGTGATGAAGCCAATGCTGGTGCTGATGTTGGCCGGCGTGCTGATCGGCGAATACGTCGCACCCGCCACCGAAAGCATGGCCCAGGCCAACCGCTCGCTGGCCCAAGGCAGCGGCGACGCGCAAAGCGCCAAGCACGGCATGTGGCACCGCCAGGGTGAAGAGTTCATTCATATCAACGCCGTGCAACCCAACGGCCTGCTGTATGGCGTGACCCGCTACCACTTCGACAAGGAACGCCATCTGTTGAGTTCGAGCTTCGCCAAGAAGGCCGAGTTCGACGTCGATCACTGGCAGCTCAGCGACGTGACGACCACTGTGTTTCGCGATCGCAGCACGGAAGTCGTGAACACGCCCGTCGAGCGTTGGGATGTGGCTCTGAGCCCGCAATTGCTCAGCACCGTGGTCATGGCGCCGGAATCGCTGTCGATCAGCGGTTTGTGGGGTTATATCCACTATCTAGCCGAGCAGGGCCTGAGCAACGGTCGTTACTGGCTGGCATTTTGGGTCAAGGTGTTGCAGCCGCTGGTCACCGCTGCGCTGGTGCTGATGGCGATCTCCTTTATCTTCGGCCCGCTGCGTTCGGTGACCTTGGGTCAGCGTGTCTTTACGGGTGTGCTGGTGGGTTTCACCTTCCGCATCGTCCAGGATTTGCTTGGCCCGTCGAGCCTGGTGTTCGGTTTCTCGCCGTTGTTTGCGGTGCTGGTGCCGGCTGGAGTCTGTGCGTTGGCGGGGGTCTGGCTGCTTAGACGAGCCGGTTGATGAACAAGCTTTCATCCGCCGTTTAACCTTGAAAACGCCTCGATCGACAGATCGGGGCGTTTTTGCATGCAATCCGGGTGACAGGTGAACGTGACGCTTGCGCCGTGTATCAGGTACAATTCCCGGCTATTTTTCGGCGGGCTATGCCTGCAGCCTTTTTGAGTGTTGACCCGTGAGTGATTTGAGTCATATCCGCAATTTCTCCATCATCGCCCACATTGACCATGGCAAGTCGACGCTGGCCGATCGCTTCATCCAGATGTGCGGCGGCCTGGCCGAGCGTGAAATGGAGGCCCAGGTACTGGATTCCATGGATCTGGAGCGTGAACGCGGGATCACCATCAAGGCCCACAGCGTCACCCTGTATTACACCGCCAAAGACGGCATCAAATATCAGCTGAACTTCATTGACACCCCGGGCCACGTCGACTTCACCTACGAAGTCAGCCGTTCCCTGGCCGCGTGCGAAGGTGCATTGCTGGTAGTCGACGCGGGTCAGGGTGTTGAAGCCCAGTCCGTGGCCAACTGCTACACCGCTATCGAGCAGGGCCTTGAGGTCATGCCGGTACTGAACAAGATCGACCTGCCGCAGGCCGACCCTGATCGCGTCAAGGACGAGATCGAGAAGATCATTGGCATCGACGCCACTGACGCCGTCACTTGCAGCGCCAAAACCGGCCTGGGTGTCGACGAAGTGCTCGAGCGTCTGGTGCACACCATTCCTGCGCCAACCGGCAACATCGAAGATCCGCTGCAAGCGTTGATCATCGACTCCTGGTTCGACAACTACCTGGGCGTTGTTTCCCTGGTGCGCGTACGTCATGGCCGCGTGAAGAAGGGCGACAAGATCCTCGTCAAGTCCACCGGCAAGATCCACCTGGTCGACAGCGTTGGCGTGTTCAACCCGAAACACACCGCCACGGTTGACCTGAAGGCCGGCGAAGTGGGCTTCATCATCGCCAGCATCAAGGACATTCACGGTGCACCGGTCGGTGACACCCTGACCTTGAGCTCGACGCCGGACGTTGAAGTGCTGCCAGGCTTCAAACGCATTCAGCCACAGGTTTACGCCGGTCTGTTCCCGGTCAGCTCCGACGACTTCGAAGATTTCCGCGAAGCGCTGCAGAAACTGACACTTAACGACTCGTCGCTGCAATACACCCCGGAAAGCTCCGACGCACTGGGCTTCGGCTTCCGTTGCGGCTTCCTCGGCATGCTGCACATGGAAATCATCCAGGAACGTCTCGAGCGCGAGTACGACCTGGACCTGATCACCACGGCGCCGACGGTAATTTTTGAGCTGCTGCTGAAAACCGGTGAAACGATTTACGTCGATAACCCGTCGAAGCTTCCGGACATCTCGTCTGTTGAAGACATGCGCGAGCCGATCGTGCGGGCCAACATCCTGGTTCCGCAGGAGCACTTGGGCAACGTCATCACCCTGTGTATCGAGAAGCGCGGTGTACAGCACGACATGCTGTTCCTCGGCAATCAGGTGCAGGTTACTTACGATATTCCGATGAACGAAGTGGTCCTCGACTTCTTCGACCGTTTGAAGTCCACCAGTCGCGGCTATGCTTCGCTGGATTACCATTTCGATCGTTATCAATCGGCTAATCTGGTGAAACTGGACGTGCTGATCAACGGTGACAAGGTCGACGCCCTGGCGCTGATCGTGCACAAAGATAACGCGCACTACAAAGGTCGCCAGTTGACCGAGAAGATGAAAGAACTGATTCCGCGTCAGATGTTCGACGTCGCGATCCAGGCCGCCATCGGCGGGCAGATCATTGCGCGAACTTCGGTCAAGGCACTCAGAAAGAACGTATTGGCCAAATGCTACGGTGGTGACGTCAGCCGTAAGAAGAAACTGCTGGAGAAGCAAAAGGCCGGTAAGAAACGCATGAAGCAGGTCGGCAACGTGGAAATTCCACAAGAAGCCTTCCTTGCAGTGCTCAGGTTGGATAGTTAGGTCCTATGTCACTAAATTTCCCGCTGTTGCTGGTCATCGCCGTGTTCGTTTGCGGCCTGTTGGCGTTGCTCGATCTGTTGATCCTCGCGCCGCGTCGGCGTGCTGCCATTGCCTCCTATCAGGGCAGCGTCAGCCAGCCTGACGGGGTGGTGGTCGAGAAACTGAACAAAGAACCGCTGCTGGTTGAATACGGCAAGTCGTTCTTCCCGGTGTTGTTCATCGTGCTGGTGCTGCGTTCGTTCCTGGTGGAACCGTTCCAGATTCCGTCCGGCTCGATGAAACCGACCCTGGACGTCGGCGACTTCATTCTGGTGAACAAGTTTTCTTACGGGATCCGCCTGCCGGTGATCGACAAGAAAATCATCGAAGTCGGTGATCCACAGCGCGGCGATGTGATGGTGTTCCGCTATCCGAGCGACCCTGCCGTCAACTACATCAAACGTGTAGTCGGCCTGCCAGGTGACACGGTGCGTTACACCGCTGACAAGCGTCTGTTCGTCAATGGCGAGTCGATTGCCGAGCAACTGGTCGGCTCCGAGCCGGGCACGTTGGGCAGCGCCGAGCTCTACAAGGAAAAACTCGGCGCCGCCGAGCACCTTATCCGCAAGGAAATGAGCCGCTATCGCACCCCGCCGGATCGTACGTGGACAGTGCCTGCCGGGCACTACTTCATGATGGGCGACAACCGCGACAATTCGAACGACAGTCGTTATTGGGATGATCCGAACATTCCCAAGGATCTGCTGGGCATGGTTCCCGACCAGAATATCGTCGGCAAGGCCTTCGCGGTCTGGATGAGCTGGCCGGAACCGAAACTCAGCCACCTGCCGAACTTCTCGCGGGTTGGCCTGATCAAGTAATCACACACGGCGCTGTTAACCACAGCGCCGAATGCATTTCTGGAGCCGACACAATCGGCTTCGCAATCGCCAGGAT
Source organism: Pseudomonas sp. NPDC098747 (assembly GCF_044760045.1). Taxonomy (NCBI): domain Bacteria; kingdom Pseudomonadati; phylum Pseudomonadota; class Gammaproteobacteria; order Pseudomonadales; family Pseudomonadaceae; genus Pseudomonas; species Pseudomonas sp. NPDC098747. The sequence goes on from NZ_JBIWAL010000079.1 coordinate 8,768, forward strand.
TTAATTTTTGAACACAGCGTTAATTGTCCCAGGCCTGCGCCGTACCCCGGCGATGGCGGTGGAATCCAGCTTTGAACACAGCGTGGGTAAACCGTGAGCGCCTCATTAAGCCGTCTCGAGCGTCAGCTCGGTTATACCTTCAAGGATCAGGAGCTGATGCTCCTGGCCCTGACGCACCGCAGTTTTGCCGGGCGCAACAACGAACGCCTGGAATTCCTCGGTGACGCCATCCTCAACTTCGTCGCCGGCGAAGCGCTGTTTGACCGCTTCCCGCTGGCCCGCGAAGGCCAGTTGTCGCGTTTACGCGCACGTTTGGTGAAAGGTGAGACGCTGGCCGTTCTGGCTCGCGGTTTCGACCTTGGTGATTATCTGCGTCTGGGTTCCGGTGAACTGAAAAGCGGCGGTTTTCGTCGCGAATCGATTCTGGCCGACGCCCTTGAAGCGCTGATCGGTGCGATCTACCTCGACGCAGGCATGGATATGGCGCGCGAGCGCGTCCTGGCCTGGCTGGCCGGCGAGTTCGAATGCCTGACGCTGGTCGACACCAACAAGGATCCCAAGACCCGTCTGCAGGAACATCTGCAATCGCGCGGTTGCGACCTGCCTCGTTACGAAGTAGTGGATATCCAGGGTGAGCCGCACTGCCGAACCTTCTTCGTCGAATGCGAAGTTGTCTTACTGAATGAAAAAAGCCGAGGTCAGGGTGTGAGTCGTCGTATTGCCGAACAGGTAGCGGCCGCCGCAGCACTGATTGCCCTGGGCGTGGAGAATGGCAATGACTGATACAAATGCAACTCGCTGTGGCTATGTTGCCATCGTCGGCCGTCCCAACGTGGGCAAGTCCACGCTGCTGAACCACATCCTTGGCCAGAAGCTCGCGATCACCTCGCGCAAGCCGCAGACCACTCGCCACAACATGCTCGGGATCAAGACCGAGGGTGACGTGCAAGCGATCTACGTCGACACCCCGGGCATGCACAAGGGGGGCGAAAAGGCGCTGAATCGCTACATGAACAAGACCGCTTCGGCGGCGTTGAAAGACGTCGACGTGGTGATTTTTGTGGTCGATCGCACCAAGTGGACCGACGAAGACCAGATGGTGCTGGAGCGCGTGCAGTACGTGACCGGCCCGCTGATCGTCGCACTGAACAAGACCGATCGCATCGAAGACAAGGCCGAGCTGATGCCGCACTTGTCGTGGTTGCAGGAACAGCTGCCGAACGCGCAGATCATCCCGATTTCGGCGCAGCACGGCCACAACCTTGAAGCGCTGGAAAAGGTCATCGCCAACCATCTGCCGGAAAATGATCACTTCTTCCCGGAAGACCAGATCACCGACCGCAGCAGCCGTTTCCTTGCCGCCGAGCTGGTGCGCGAGAAAATCATGCGTCAGATGGGCGCCGAGCTGCCGTACCAGATCACCGTCGAGATCGAAGAATTCAAGCAGCAGGGCAAGACCCTGCACATCCACGCTTTGATCCTCGTTGAGCGTGATGGCCAGAAGAAGATCATCATCGGCGACAAGGGCGAGCGCATCAAACGCATCGGCACTGAAGCGCGCAAGGACATGGAGCTGCTGTTCGACTCCAAGATCATGCTCAACCTGTGGGTCAAGGTGAAGGGCGGCTGGTCCGACGACGAGCGTGCGTTGCGTTCGCTGGGTTACGGCGACTTGTAATTCGTCTGGCGATATATCGATCCATTGTGGGAGCGAGCTTGCTCGCGAAGAGGGCGTAACATTCAGCATTGATGTTGATTGTTGCACCGCATTCGCGAGCAAGCTCGCTCCCACAGTAGTTTTAGGTTGTGTGTAAAACTGCGTTTCTTCATCGAGAACTCAATGTCGCAAAACCCGCCTCCCGCCCAACCGGCCTACGTCCTCCACTCCCGCGCCTACCGCGAAACCAGCGCGTTGGTGGACTTCCTCACGCCGCAAGGTCGGCTGCGGGCGGTGTTGCGCAGTGCTCGGGGCAAGGCCGGGACCTTGGCGCGGCCGTTCGTGCCACTGGAAGTCGAGTTCCGCGGCAAGGGTGAGTTGAAGAATGTCGGGCGCATGGAAAGTGCCGGTACCGCGACCTGGATGGTCGGCGAGGCGCTGTTCAGCGGCCTCTATCTCAATGAGTTGTTGATTCGCTTGCTGCCTGCCGAAGATCCGCATCCGGCGGTGTTCGATCATTACGCCGCCACGCTGGTGGCCCTGGCCGAAGGTCGGCCACTGGAACCCTTGCTGCGGTCCTTCGAATGGCGACTGCTGGATGATCTTGGCTACGGCTTTTCCATGAGCACCGATGTTCACGGCGAGCCAGTCGCGCCGGACGGTCTCTATCGCCTGCAAGTGGATGCAGGGCTTGAGCGTGTCTACCTGCTGCAACCGGGGCTGTTCAACGGCACCGAATTGTTGGCCATGGCCGAAGCCGATTGGTCAGCGCCCGGTGCACTGTCCGCCGCCAAGCGGCTGATGCGTCAGGCATTGGCGGTTCATTTGGGCGGTCGTCCTCTGGTCAGTCGCGAGCTGTTTCGCAAGCCCTGATCTCACGTATGCTGTGCGCCGAATCTTTTCCTTCAGGAGCGCGCACCCGTGACCACCAGCAATCGCATTCTTCTTGGCGTGAACATCGACCACGTCGCCACCCTGCGTCAGGCCCGTGGCACGCGCTATCCGGATCCGGTCAAGGCTGCGCTGGACGCTGAAGAGGCGGGCGCCGACGGCATCACCGTGCACCTGCGTGAAGACCGCCGCCACATTCAAGAACGCGACGTGCTCCTGCTCAAGGATGTGCTGCAAACCCGCATGAACTTCGAAATGGGCGTCACCGAAGAAATGATGGTGTTCGCCGAGCTTATCCGCCCAGCGCACATCTGCCTGGTACCGGAAACCCGTCAGGAACTGACCACCGAAGGCGGTTTGGACGTCGCCGGTCAGGAAGCGCGGATCAAGGCAGCAGTTGAGCGTCTTTCGAAAATCGGCAGCGAAGTGTCGCTGTTCATCGACGCCGACGAGCGCCAGATTGCGGCGTCGAAACGTGTCGGCGCGCCAGCTATCGAGCTGCACACCGGACGTTATGCCGACGCTGAAACCCCGACTGATGTCGCTGAAGAGTTGAAGCGTGTGGCGGACGGTGTGGCGTTTGGTTTGGCTCAAGGCCTGATTGTTAATGCCGGTCATGGTCTGCATTACCACAACGTTGAAGCGGTGGCGGCGATCAAGGGCATCAACGAATTGAACATCGGCCATGCGCTGGTGGCGCATGCGTTGTTCGTGGGCTTCAAGTCTGCGGTGTCCGAGATGAAAGCGTTGATCCTGGCGGCTGCGAAAGCTTAAATATCAACGAAAAACCCTGTGGGAGCGAGCTTGCTCGCGAAAGCGTAGTGTCAGTCGACATATTATTTGACTGATGCACCCCATTCGCGAGCAAGCTCGCTCCCACAGGGGGTCTATGGTGTTGGTTACAGCGGGGCAGGCTCTTGGGTCGGCTTGGACTTGTCGATCGCCGGCACATGCAGGTTGCCCTCAGCCACCTGATCGCCCTCAAGCTGCGGCTGGGTCACCCAGGTGAGAATGTCGTAGTAACGGCGGATGTTCGCCACGAAATGCACCGGCTCGCCGCCACGGGCATAGCCGTAGCGGGTCTTGCTGTACCACTGTTTCTGCGACAGGCGTGGCAGGATCTTCTTCACGTCCAGCCACTTGTCCGGATTCAACCCTTCCTTGGCCGTCAGTTTGCGCGCGTCATCCAGATGGCCGCTGCCGACGTTGTATGCCGCTAGCGCAAACCATGTGCGATCCGGCTCCTTGATCGAATCATCAAGCTGATCCTTCATATAAGCGATGTACTTGGCGCCACCCATGATGCTCTGCTTTGGATCGAGGCGGTTGGACACGCCCATCGCCTGAGCGGTGCTCTGGGTCAGCATCATTAGGCCGCGCACGCCGGTTTTGGAGGTGACCGTGGGCTGCCACAGTGACTCCTGATAACCGATTGCCGCGAGCAGGCGCCAGTCGACTTTCTCTTTCTTCGCGTAGTTCTTGAAGTGCTGTTCGTATTTCGGCAGGCGCTGTTGCAAGTGCTGGGCGAACGTGGTGGCGCCCATGTAACCGAGGACGTCTACGTGGCCGTAGTAGCGGTCTTTCAAACGTTGCAAGGTGCCGTTTTTTTGCACCTTGTCCAGATAGTCGTTGATCTCGTTGAGCAGGCTGTTGTCTTCGCCCGGGCCTACCGCCCAGCTCTGGCTGCGCGCATCGCCAAGGTCGAAGGCCACGCGGATGTTGGTGAAATACACCTGATTCATCGCCACTTCGTTGGAGTCGACCAGGGTCAGGTCGATCTGGCCTTCGTCGACCATGCGCAACAGGTCGACCACCTCGACGGCGTCGGACTCTTCGTATTCGATGCCGGGAAATTTCTGTTTCAGCTCGGCCAGTTGCTCGGCGTGGGTACTGCCCTTGAGCACCATGATCTTCTTGCCGACCAGATCACCGGCGTCGGTCGGCCGCGACTGGCCGTTGCGATAGATGATCTGCGGCGTGACTTCGAGGTAGGAGTGGGAGAACCGCACCTGCTGCTTGCGCTGGTCGCTGCTGACCAGGCCGGCAGCCGCCAGTACCGGCCCGTTGGGTTTGCCGATCTGGTTGAAGAGGTCGTCGAGATTGTCGGCGGTCTCGATTTTAAGTTCGACACCCAAATCGTCGGCAAAGCGCTTCACCAGCTCGTATTCGAAGCCGGTTTCACCGCTGCGATCCTGGAAGTAGGTGGCGGGGCTGTTTCGGGTAATCACCCGCAGCACACCATCCTCCTTTACGCGCTCGAGTGTGTTGGGTTTATCAACACAGCCACCGAGCATCAGGAAGAGTCCGGTTGCGATCAGCCATTTGGCGTACCGCGGACGCAAAGCCGTTGGGAAAAACATTTGCGCAGTATACGCAAAGGACAACGAGCGCCATATCTCGACAGCGTAGGGCTACTCTGCTAGAGATCACAAAACCAGCCGAAACCCCGCAGAAACGGGCCTGAAGGGCATTTTGTTACAGTAAAAATTAACGCTGTTCACTCGTCGCGTAAATTTGACTCTCAAGGCAGAAACACAGATCGACACCCGAGTGCAACCGTGCGTAGCGTTTCGGGTGATGTTGAGGGCGGTTTAGGCTAGAATGCACGGCCTCAAAGCACACCCCTTCCCGAGGCTGTCCCGAAGATGTTGATCCTGCGCGGCGCTCCTGCCCTTTCTGCCTTTCGCCACAGCAAACTCCTTGAGCAACTGAGCCGATGCGTTCCGGCTGTCAGTGGCTTGTATGCTGAATTCGCTCACTTCGCCGAAGTTACCGGCGTCCTGACCGGCGACGAACAGCAGGTGCTTGCGCGCCTTCTGAAGTACGGTCCAAGTGTTCCGGTTCAAGAGCCGACCGGCCGTCTGTTCTTGGTGTTGCCGCGATTCGGCACCATCTCGCCATGGTCGAGCAAGGCCAGCGACATTGCCCGCAACTGCGGCCTGAGCAAGATCCAGCGTCTGGAGCGCGGCATCGCGTTCTACGTGGCCGGTCAGTTCAGCGACGCCCAAGCGCAGCAGATTGCTGATGTATTGCATGACCGCATGACGCAAATCGTCCTCGGCAACCTAGAACAGGCCGCCGGTCTGTTCAGCCACGCTGAGCCGAAACCGCTGACGGCGATCGACATCCTCGGTGGCGGTCGCGCTGCGCTGGAGAAAGCCAACACCGAGCTGGGCCTGGCCCTGGCTGAAGACGAAATCGACTACCTGGTCGACGCTTTCAACGGTTTGAAGCGCAACCCGCACGACATCGAACTGATGATGTTCGCCCAGGCCAACTCCGAGCATTGCCGCCACAAGATCTTCAACGCCAGTTGGGACATTGACGGCCAGAGCCAGGAAAAAAGCTTGTTCGGCATGATCAAGAACACCTACGTGATGCATAGCGAAGGCGTTCTGTCGGCTTATAAGGACAACGCCTCGGTGATCGTCGGCAACGTTGCCGGCCGTTTCTTCCCGAACCCTGAAACCCGCCAGTACGGCGCGGTGCAGGAACCGGTGCACATCCTGATGAAGGTTGAAACCCACAACCACCCGACCGCGATTGCCCCGTTCCCGGGCGCATCCACCGGTTCCGGTGGCGAAATCCGTGACGAAGGCGCAACCGGTCGTGGCGCCAAGCCAAAGGCTGGCCTGACCGGTTTCACCGTATCCAACTTGCAGATCCCGGGCTTCGAACAGCCGTGGGAAGTGCCGTACGGCAAGCCTGAGCGCATCGTTACCGCCCTCGACATCATGATCGAAGGCCCGCTCGGCGGCGCCGCGTTCAACAACGAATTCGGTCGTCCGGCCCTGACGGGCTACTTCCGTACCTTCGAACAGTCGATCACCACCCCGCACGGTGACGAAGTTCGCGGTTACCACAAGCCGATCATGCTGGCCGGCGGTATGGGCAACATCCGCGAAGAACACGTCAAGAAGGGCGAGATCGTCGTTGGCTCCAAGCTGATCGTGCTTGGTGGCCCGGCGATGTTGATCGGTCTGGGTGGCGGTGCCGCTTCCTCCATGGCCACCGGCACCAGTTCGGCGGATCTGGACTTCGCTTCCGTGCAGCGTGAAAACCCTGAAATGGAGCGTCGCTGCCAGGAAGTTATCGACCGTTGCTGGCAGTTGGGTGACAAAAACCCGATCAGCTTCATCCACGACGTCGGCGCGGGTGGTTTGTCCAACGCCTTCCCGGAACTGGTCAACGATGGCGAGCGCGGTGGCCGTTTCGAACTGCGCAACATTCCAAACGACGAGCCGGGCATGGCCCCGCACGAAATCTGGAGTAACGAATCCCAGGAACGTTACGTTCTGGCCGTTGGCCCTGAAGACTTCGCGCGCTTCCAGGCGATTTGCGAACGTGAGCGTTGCCCGTTTGCCGTCGTCGGTGAAGCCACCGCCGAGCCGCAACTGACCGTGACCGATAGCCACTTCGGCAACAACCCGGTGGACATGCCACTGGAAGTGTTGCTGGGCAAAGCCCCGCGCATGCACCGTTCGGTTGTTCGTGAAGCCGAGCTGGGTGATGACTTCGATCCGTCGAACCTCGACATCACTGAAAGCATCGAGCGCGTTCTGCATCACCCGGCTGTTGCGAGCAAGAGCTTCCTGATCACCATCGGCGACCGCACCATCACCGGCCTCGTCGCTCGTGACCAAATGGTTGGCCCTTGGCAGGTTCCGGTGGCCGACGTTGCCGTCACTGCGACCAGTTTCGATGTTTACACCGGTGAAGCGATGGCGATGGGCGAGCGTACTCCGCTGGCTCTGCTGGACGCTCCGGCGTCGGGCCGCATGGCCATCGGCGAAACCCTGACCAACATCGCCGCCTCGCGCATCAACAAGATTTCCGACATCAAACTGTCGGCGAACTGGATGTCGGCTGCCGGCCACCCGGGCGAAGATGCACGTCTGTACGACACTGTGAAAGCGGTCGGTATGGAACTGTGCCCTGAGTTGGGCATCACCATTCCGGTGGGCAAGGACTCGATGTCCATGGCTACCCGTTGGAACGATAACGGTGAAGAAAAAACCGTGACCTCGCCGATGTCTTTGATCGTGACCGGTTTCGCGCCAGTGGCTGACATCCGTCAGACCCTGACCCCGGAACTGCGCATGGACAAGGGGACCACCGACCTGATTCTGATCGACCTCGGTCGCGGTCAGAACCGCATGGGCGCCTCGATCCTTGCCCAGGTTCACGGCAAGCTCGGCTCACAAGCGCCGGACGTCGATGACGCGGAAGATTTGAAAGCTTTCTTCGCAGTGATCCAGGGCCTCAACGCCGACGGTCACCTGCTGGCTTACCACGACCGTTCCGACGGTGGTCTGCTGACCAGCACCGTGGAAATGGCTTTCGCCGGTCACTGCGGTCTGAGCCTGAACCTTGACGGTCTGGCTGAAACCTCGGCCGACATCGCCGCGATCCTGTTCAACGAAGAACTGGGCGCCGTGATCCAGGTTCGTCAGGACGCCACCCCGGATATCCTCGCGCAGTTCAGCGCTGCCGGTCTGGGCGACTGCGTGTCGGTGATCGGTCAGCCAATGAACAACGGCCAGATCAACATCACCTTCAACGGTGACACCGTGTTCGAAGGCCAGCGTCGTCTGCTGCAACGTACCTGGGCTGAAACCAGCTACCAGATCCAGCGTCTGCGCGACAACGTCGACTGCGCCGAACAAGAGTTCGACGTGCTGCTGGAAGAAGACAATCCGGGGCTGAGCGTCAAGCTGAGCTACGACGTCAATCAGGACATCGCCGCGCCTTACATCAAGAAAGGCATCCGCCCACAGGTTGCCGTACTGCGTGAGCAGGGCGTCAACGGTCAGGTGGAAATGGCCGCAGCGTTGGACCGCGCCGGTTTCTGCGCGATCGACGTGCACATGAGCGACATTCTGGCCGGCCGTGTCGAC
>NZ_JBIWAL010000080.1:0-319 GCF_044760045.1 Pseudomonas sp. NPDC098747
CAAACGCGGGCTCCCCGTTCCGCCTTTGGACTGAGTTTTCTGACCCCAAGATTCAACATTTGCAACTGGAGTGCTAAATGAGCTTTTTTATCTCTAACGCCATGGCTGACGCTGCTGCACCGGCTGCTGCAGGCCCAATGGGCGGCGGCTTCGAGTGGATTTTCCTGGTCGGCTTCCTGGTCATCTTCTACCTGATGATCTGGCGCCCACAGGCCAAGCGCGCCAAAGAGCAGAAGAACCTGCTGAGCAGCCTGCAGAAAGGCGACGAAGTGGTCACCAACGGCGTCATAGGATTCATGATCTCGTATGTGGGATATTT
>NZ_JBIWAL010000080.1:329-9230 GCF_044760045.1 Pseudomonas sp. NPDC098747
TGTAAATTAATTACCATAATGGCGCCATCGCCGCCACGCTGCAAAAAGGCACGCTGAAAGCTATCTACGGTACAAACTTCTACTCAATCGACGGGGCGCGCAAGGCGCCCCGCGTTCATAACGGGCGGCGTGATGCTGAACAAATACCCTCTGTGGAAATACATTCTGATCCTGGCGGTGCTGGCGGTCGGTCTGATTTATTCCGCTCCCAATCTATATCCTGATGATCCGGCCATTCAGGTCAGCGGCGCCAGCACGGCACTGCAGGTCAATCAAGCCGATCTGGATCGCGTAAGCACCGCACTGAAAGAATCCGGGATCAACGTCAAGGCTGCCACGCTGGCGGCGAACGGCAAGGGCGGTCTGATCCGTCTGACCAAGGCTGAAGATCAGCTGCCGGCCAAAGACGTTGTGCGCAAGGCATTGGGTGATGACTACGTCGTCGCACTGAACCTGGCACAGACCACTCCGCAATGGCTGCGCAATCTGGGCGCGCACCCGATGAAGCTGGGTCTGGACTTGTCCGGTGGTGTGCACTTCCTGCTGGAAGTGGACATGGATAAAGCCCTCGATGCACGCCTGAAAGTCTACGAAGGCGACGTCAAGAGCCTGCTGCGCAAAGAGAAGCTGCGTTATCGCAGTCTGCCGCAGCTCAATGGTGCCATTCAGTTGGGCTTCAGCGATGAAGATTCCCGCGAACAGGCCCGTGCGCTGATCCGCAAGAACTTCAACGATTTCGACATTGTTCCGGCCGACCTCAATGGTCAACCGGTGCTGCGTCTGGCGATGACCCCGGCCAAGCTGGCGGAAATCCGTGAATACTCCATCAAGCAGAACTTGACCACGGTACGTAACCGCGTCAATGAGCTGGGTGTTGCTGAACCGATCGTCCAGCGTCAGGGCGCCAACCGCATCGTGGTTGAGCTGCCGGGCGTGCAGGACACTGCCGAAGCCAAGCGTATCCTCGGCAAGACGGCCAACCTTGAGTTCCGTCTGGCTGCAGAGCCTGGCGCTTCGAAAGCCACTTCCGAGACTTTCGAGTTCCGTGAAGGCAACCGTCCTTCGGCGCAGATCGAGCGTGGTCTGATCATCACCGGTGACCAGGTGACCGATGCCAAGGCCGGTTTCGGCGAACAGGGCACGCCGGAAGTGAACATCCGTCTGGATGGTCATGGTGGTGAGCTGATGAGCCGCGCGACCCGCAGCAACGTCGGTCGCAGCATGGCTGTGATCTTCATCGAGCAGCGTCCGGTCACCACTTACACCAAGCAAATGGTGAATGGCGTCGAGAAAGACGTCGCGGTGCAGACGTTCAAGGAAGAGAAGAAGATCATCAGCCTGGCGACCATCCAGTCGCCACTGGGTGCTCAGTTCCGCATCACTGGCCTGAACGGTCAGGGCGAGTCGTCCGAACTGGCGCTGCTGTTGCGTGCCGGTGGTCTGGCTGCTCCGATGTACTTCGCTGAAGAGCGCACAATTGGCCCGAGCCTGGGTGCTGACAACATCACCAAAGGTATCGATGCGTCGTTGTGGGGCATGCTGTTCGTGTCGCTGTTCATCATCGCCATCTATCGCTTCTTCGGCATCATCGCCACTGTCGCTCTGTCGGTGAACATGGTGTTGCTGCTGGCGCTGATGTCGCTGCTGGGTGCAACGCTGACCCTGCCAGGTATCGCCGGTATTGTCTTGACCATGGGTATGGCGGTCGACGCCAACGTGCTGATCTTCTCGCGGATACGTGAAGAGATCGCCGCCGGCATGACTGTGCAGCGTGCAATCAACGAAGGCTTCGGCCGGGCATTCACCGCGATTCTCGACGCCAACCTGACAACTCTGTTGGTCGGCGGGATTCTCTTTGCGATGGGCACCGGCCCGGTCAAAGGTTTCGCAGTGACCATGTCCCTCGGGATCTTTACCTCGATGTTCACGGCCATCATGGTGACCCGCGCAATGGTCAACCTGATCTTCGGCGGACGTGACTTCAAGAAGTTGTGGATTTAAGGGGCTGCCATGTTACGTACAATCAACTTCATGGGCGTTCGCAACTTCGCGTTCGGCGTCACAGTATTCCTCACCCTGCTGGCTATGTTCAGTGTCGCTACCAAGGGTATGAACTGGGGTCTGGACTTCACCGGCGGTACGCTCATCGAGCTGACCTACGAGCGTCCGGCCGATGTCACCAAGGTGCGCGAGCAACTGGTGAGTTCGGGTTACAACGACGCCATCGTGCAGAGCTTCGGTGCAACCACCGATTTGTTGGTGCGGATGCCGGGTGAAGACCCGCAACTGGGCCATCAGGTAGCGGAAGCGCTGTTGAAGGTCGGCGGCGACAACCCGGCGACGGTCAAGCGTGTCGAGTTCGTCGGCCCGCAGGTGGGTGAAGAACTGCGCGACCAGGGCGGCCTCGGCATGCTGCTGGCGCTCGGCGGCATCCTGATCTACCTGGCTTTCCGCTTTCAGTGGAAATTCGCTGTCGGCGCTATCGTTTCGCTGATCCACGACGTGATCGTGACCATCGGTATCCTGTCGTTCTTCCAGATCACTTTCGATCTGACGGTACTGGCAGCGGTGCTGGCGATCATCGGTTACTCGCTGAACGACACCATCGTGGTATTCGACCGGGTTCGTGAGAACTTCCGTGTGCTGCGCAAGGCTACGCTGATCGAGAACATCAACATCTCGACCACGCAGACCCTGTTGCGCACCATGGCGACGTCGATTTCGACCTTGCTGGCAATCGCGGCACTGCTGTTCTTTGGTGGCGATAACCTGTTCGGCTTCTCCATTGCCCTGTTCATCGGTGTGCTGGCGGGTACGTACTCGTCGATCTACATCGCTAACGTGGTACTGATCTGGCTGAACCTGACCACCGAAGATCTGATTCCACCGGCCAACACCGAGACGGAAGTCGACGACCGTCCATAACGGCCATCGTTTTCCCGGTTGTCAGCCAAAAAAGGCGCGAGTTGAACTCGCGCCTTTTTTTATGCTCCAAGGCTGGGAGAAGCGCGGGCGTGTCCCGCATGTGATGGTCAGGAGGTTCATGTGAACAAGTCGTTGCTGGTTGGTGCGGTATTGGGTGCTGTCGGTGTGACTGCCGGGGGTGCTGTTGCCACCTATAGCCTGGTTAAAAGCGGCCCTGAGTATGCGCAAGTATTAGCCGTTGAACCGGTCAAAACACAGATCAAGACGCCACGTGAAGTATGCAAGGATGTAGCAGTGACCCGGCAGGCGCCGGTCAAGGATCAACATCAGATCGCCGGTACCGTGGTCGGTGCGCTGGCGGGCGGTTTGCTGGGTAATCAGATTGGCGGCGGCACCGGCAAGAAAATTGCTACGGTGGCCGGTGCGGTCGGTGGCGGTTATGCGGGCAACAAGGTGCAGGAGGGCATGCAGGAGCGTGACACCTACACGACCACGCAAACCCGCTGCAATACGGTGAATGACATCAGCGACAAGGTCGTAGGTTACGACGTACGTTATTCGCTGGATGGCAAGGAAGGCAAAGTGCGCATGGATCGTGATCCGGGCAACCAGATTCCGGTCGACAAGGAAGGCAAGCTTGTCCTCTCGCAGAATGAGCCGGCTCAGTGATTAGCTGATCGTTTGAAAAGAAGCACCCTTCGGGGTGCTTTTTTGTGCCCGAAATTTAATGCTGGGCTCCATTTCCACTGTGGGAGCGAGCTTGCTCGCGAAAGCGGTGTGTCAGCCAGCATCAATGTTGAATGTGCAGCCGCATTCGCGAGCAAGCTCGCTCCCACAGTGTTGAGTGGTGAGTTTGAAACAGGCATAAAAAAAGCACCCCGAAGGGTGCTTTTTGGGTTCCGCGAGAAGCTTAGCGCTTCAGCGAAGCCGGCAGGTGCGGCTGGATAGCCGTCAGAACTGCCTTGAAGCATTTGGTGTTACCGGCAACGATGTGGCCTTTTTCAAGGAAGTCGTGACCACCGGTGAAGTCGCTCACCAGGCCGCCAGCTTCTTGAATCAGCAGCGCGCCTGCAGCCATGTCCCACTCGGACAGACCCGATTCCCAGAACGCATCGAAACGACCGGCGGCCACGTAAGCCAGGTCCAGGCTCGCCGAACCGGCACGGCGGATGCCGGCAGTCTGGCCAACCAAGGCGCGGAACATGCCCAGGTAGTTTTCGAGGTTGTCCATCTGGTCGTCACGGAACGGGAAGCCAGTGCCCAGCAGAGCGCCGTCGAGGCTGGTGCGACCGCTGACGCGCAGGCGACGACCGTTCAGTTGAGCGCCGCGACCACGGCTGGCGGTGAATTCTTCCTGGCGAACCGGATCCAGAACCACAGCGTGTTCCAGGCGGCCGCGGTATTTGCAGGCGATGCTGACAGCGAAGTGAGGAATGCCGCGCAGGAAGTTAGTGGTGCCGTCCAGCGGATCGATGATCCACAGGTATTCTTCGCCTTCGATACCGGTACCGGCGTGCATGCCGGTCTCTTCGCCACGGATCGAGTGGTTCGGGTAAGCCTTGCGCAGCGCGTCGATGATTTTCTGCTCGGCGGCGCGGTCCACCTCGGATACATAATCCTTGGCGTCTTTTTCGTCGACCTTGATGGTATCCAGGCGCTCGATGGAGCGGAAGATCAGTTCACTGGCGCTGCGGGCGGCGCGCAGCGCGATATTCAGCATGGGCTGCATGGATGTGTCACCTAAGGTTGTTAAAGAAAGCCGCGCATTCTATCAGAACTTTTCTTCAGGAGAAGGTCGCTGTTCGCTTTCATAGCTTAACGGTAGGCTGTTCTGTAAGATTTGCACCCCTTTCCTGTGTCCGAGAGCGCCTCCCTTGCTGCAGAACATTCGTGTCGTCCTGGTCAATACCAGCCACCCCGGCAACATCGGCGGGGCCGCGCGCGCCATGAAAAACATGGGTCTGTCGCGCTTGGTGCTGGTCGAACCGCGCCTGTTTCCGCACCACGAGGCCGATGCTCGCGCCTCTGGTGCCGGTGACATCCTTGAAAACGCACAAGTCGTCGCCACCCTGGAAGATGCCTTGGTCGGTTGCAATCTGGTGCTCGGCACCAGTGCTCGTGACCGTCGCATCCCCTGGCCGCTGCTGGATCCGCGCGAGTGCGGGACCAAAGTGGTCGAGGAGGCCGGGCAGGATGCGCAGATCGCGCTGGTGTTCGGTCGTGAAGATTCCGGCCTGACCAATGACGAGCTGCAGCGATGTCACTTTCACGTGCATATTCCCTCCGATCCTGAATTCAGTTCGCTGAATCTCGGGGCGGCGGTGCAGGTGTTGAGCTATGAAGTGCGCATGGCCTGGCTGGCGTCACAAGGTCAGCCGAGCAAGATCGAGAAAGAAGAAGTGGCTTCGGTGAAAAGCGCCGAGCTGGCAACCATGGATGAGCTGGAGCGATTCTATGAGCATCTGGAGCAGACGCTGGTCGCCATCGAATTCCTCGATCCGGAAAAACCGCGGCACTTGATGGCGCGCCTGCGCCGGTTGTACGGACGCAGCTCGGTCAGCCGGGCGGAAATGAACATATTGCGTGGCATCCTCACGGAAACCCAAAAAGCGGCCCGTGGTGAACTTCTAAAGCGGAAGGACTGAATGATGTTTGAGCGTTTGCGTGAAGATATCCAGAGCGTATTCCATCGAGACCCGGCGGCGCGTAACGCTTTTGAAGTCCTGACCTGCTACCCCGGCATGCACGCAATCTGGATTCATCGATTGGCGGGCATGCTCTGGCGCAATGAGCTGAAATGGCTGGCGCGTCTGGTGTCGAACTTCGGTCGCTGGTTGACCGGGATCGAGATTCATCCGGGTGCCAAAGTCGGTCGGCGCTTTTTCATCGATCACGGTATGGGTATCGTCATTGGCGAAACCGCCGAGATTGGTGATGACGTGACCATTTATCAGGGCGTGACCCTTGGCGGCACAAGCTGGAACAAGGGCAAGCGGCACCCGACTCTGGGTGACGGCGTTGTCGTGGGCGCTGGCGCCAAGGTGCTCGGGCCGTTCACGGTCGGTGCCGGTGCCAAGGTCGGCTCCAACGCGGTGGTGACCAAAGAAGTGCCGCCGGGCGCCACTGTTGTTGGTATCCCGGGGCGAATCATCGTCAAATCCGATGAGGAGCAGGACGCCAAACGCAAGGCCATGGCCGAGAAGATCGGCTTCGATGCCTATGGTGTCAGCGAAGACATGCCCGACCCTGTTGCGCGCGCCATTGGCCAGTTGCTCGATCACCTGCAAGCAGTAGACGGGCGACTGGAGGGGATGTGCGGGGCGTTGAAGGATCTGGGCAGTAATTACTGTGCGAAAGATCTGCCTGAGCTGCGCGAAGAAGACTTCGCCTGCGTGAAGGACAAGGATCAGAGTCAGGCTAGCTAAAAGCGGCGCTGCTTTCGCGAGCAAGCTCGCTCCCACATTGAAAATGCATTTCCCTGTGGGAGCGAGCTTGCTCGCGAAGAACGCTAACGCGGTACTGCTGGCTGTACGCCGCTTGCCTTTGCTATGATTCGCGCGCTCTTTTGCGGGTAAACCTGACTAAAGTACTAGGTCTTAAAGTTGACTTAAATACTCGGGAATTGCATACTCGCCCCATCCTGAACTCCGTGGTAATTGTCCATGCGACTGACTACAAAAGGCCGATACGCCGTGACCGCCATGCTTGACCTGGCGTTGCACGCGCAGCACGGGCCGGTGTCCCTGGCCGATATCTCCGAGCGCCAAGGCATCTCCCTGTCCTATCTCGAACAGCTTTTCGCCAAGCTGCGCCGCAGTAACCTGGTTTCCAGCGTTCGCGGTCCGGGTGGTGGCTACCAGTTGTCCCGCGATATGCAGGGCATTCAGGTGGCTCAGGTGATCGACGCGGTGAACGAGTCGGTCGATGCCACCAAGTGCGGCGGGCAGGGCGATTGCCATTCCGGCGACACGTGTCTGACCCATCATCTGTGGTGCGACCTTAGCCTGCAGATTCACGAATTTCTAAGTGGTATCAGCTTGGCTGATCTTGTGACTCGCCGTGAGGTGCAAGAAGTAGCCCAGCGTCAGGACCAGCGCCGTTGCAACAGCAAGGCGCCACGCCTGGACAAGATTGAAGCGTCCGCCGTCGAATGACAGCCGTAGAGCCAGCGGCACGCCAGCCCTGATTTAGGAGATAGTCCATGAAATTGCCGATTTACCTTGATTACTCTGCGACCACCCCGGTCGATCCGCGCGTTGCGCAAAAAATGAGTGAATGCCTGCTGGTTGACGGAAACTTCGGTAACCCGGCGTCCCGTTCCCACGTGTTCGGCTGGAAAGCTGAAGAGTCCGTCGAAAACGCCCGTCGTCAGGTGGCCGATCTGGTCAACGCCGACCCGCGTGAAATCGTCTGGACGTCCGGCGCCACCGAGTCCAACAACCTGGCAATCAAGGGTGCGGCACATTTCTACGCCTCCAAAGGCAAACACCTGATCACCACCAAGATTGAGCACAAGGCTGTCCTCGACACCATGCGCCAACTGGAGCGTGAAGGTTTCGAAGTGACCTACCTCGAGCCTCAGACCGATGGTCTGGTGACTCCGGCAATGATCGAAGCTGCACTGCGCGAAGACACCATTCTGGTGTCGGCAATGCACGTGAACAACGAAATCGGCACCATCAACGACATCGAAGCCATCGGCGAGATGCTGCGTGCCAAAGGCATCCTGTTCCACGTCGACGCTGCTCAGTCCACCGGCAAGGTCGACATCGACCTGTCGAAGCTGAAAGTCGACATGATGTCGTTCTCCGCCCACAAGACTTATGGCCCTAAAGGCATCGGCGCGCTGTACGTGAGCCGCAAACCGCGTGTGCGCATCGAAGCGACCATGCACGGCGGCGGTCACGAGCGCGGCATGCGTTCCGGTACTTTGGCGACTCACCAGATCGTCGGCATGGGCGAAGCGTTCCGTGTGGCCAAGGAAGACATGGCTGCCGAAAACGTTCGGATCAAAGCCCTGAGCGACCGTTTCTACAAACAGGTCGAGCATCTGGAAGAGCTGTACGTCAACGGCAGCCTGACTGCCCGCGTACCGCACAACCTGAACCTGAGCTTCAACTACGTTGAAGGCGAGTCGCTGATCATGGCACTCAAGGATCTGGCGGTTTCGTCCGGTTCGGCGTGTACCTCGGCATCGCTTGAGCCTTCGTACGTACTGCGCGCCCTGGGCCGCAACGACGAACTGGCACACAGCTCGATCCGCTTCACCTTCGGCCGCTTCACCACCGAAGAAGAAATCGACTACGCCGCGCAGAAAGTCTGCGAGGCCGTTACCAAGCTGCGCACTCTGTCGCCGCTGTGGGACATGTACAAAGACGGCGTCGATATCTCGAAAATCGAGTGGGCGGCACACTAAATATAGAAGCCGCCGGATACAGATCCTGTAGCGACGCGGCGACTGACGCAGCGCAGCTACAGGGCCTCAAGAGCGGCCCTGATGAGTGAGGATTGAGAATCATGGCTTACAGCGAAAAGGTCATCGACCACTACGAAAACCCGCGTAACGTCGGCAAGATGAATGCCGAAGACCCGGATGTCGGCACTGGCATGGTCGGCGCACCGGCGTGCGGCGACGTGATGCGTCTGCAGATCAAGGTCAACGATCAGGGCATCATCGAAGATGCCAAGTTCAAGACCTACGGCTGCGGTTCGGCAATCGCTTCCAGCTCCCTCGCCACCGAGTGGATGAAGGGCAAGACCCTGGACGAAGCGGAAACCATCAAGAACACCCAGCTGGCCGAAGAACTGGCCCTGCCGCCAGTGAAAATTCACTGCTCGGTACTCGCTGAAGACGCTATCAAAGCGGCTGTTCGCGATTACAAGCAGAAGAAAGGCTTGATCTGACTTTCAGGATTTGGCGACGAGTAAGGAGTCACCGATGTCTATCAGCATGACAGAAGCGTCTGCTCGAAAAGA
>NZ_JBIWAL010000080.1:9240-13164 GCF_044760045.1 Pseudomonas sp. NPDC098747
CTGGGTGATCCAAACAAAGTTATTAAACGCCTTGCCTACGTGCTGGAGTTTGTCGACGAGGTGGTTGCAGAGGATCAGGTGTTCGAAAGTCATGGCGAAAAAGTGATTATCGACCCGAAAAGCCTGGCCTACCTGGACGGCACCGAGCTCGATTTCGTCAAGGAAGGGTTGAACGAAGGCTTTAAGTTCAACAACCCCAACGTACGCGGTGAATGTGGCTGCGGCGAAAGCTTCAACATCTGAGGCTTGTCGTGGGTATTCCTTGTCATTTCGCTTTATTCGAGCTGCAACCGAGCTTCCGTCTGGATCTCGAGCAGTTGGCCACGCGCTACCGTGAGTTGGCGCGCGGTGTTCATCCTGACCGCTTTGCCGATGCTTCCGAGCGCGAGCAGCGGTTGGCGCTTGAGCAGTCTGCCGGCCTCAACGAGGCTTATCAGGTGCTCAAGAGTCCTTCCCAGCGTGCGCGTTACCTGCTGAAGGTCAGTGGGCATGAAGTGCCGATGGAAGTCACCGTCCAGGATCCCGAGTTTCTTTTGCAGCAGATGCAATGGCGCGAAGAGCTTGAAGACCTCCAGGACAGTGCTGATCTCGACGGTGTCGCTGTTTTCAAGCGTCGCTTGAAAGTGGCCCAGGAAGAACTCAACGAAAGTTTTGCAGCCTGTTGGGATGATGCAGCGCAACGTGAACAGGCCGAACGCCTGATGCGGCGCATGCAGTTCCTCGACAAGCTCACCTACGAAGTGCGCCAGTTAGAAGAGCGCCTCGACGATTAACCCAGAGCCGCTCCGGTCGCACGCCTGATATACAGATAAGTCCTGATCACGATGGCCCTACTGCAGATCGCCGAACCCGGCCAAAGTCCTCAACCGCACCAGCGTCGTCTGGCTGTGGGGATCGACTTGGGCACTACCAATTCGCTGGTCGCTGCGTTGCGCAGTGGTCTTTCCGAGCCGCTGGCCGACGCAAACGGGCAGGTCATCCTGCCGTCTGCCGTGCGTTATCACGCCGATCGCGTCGAAGTCGGCGAGTCGGCCAAGCTGGCTGCCGCTTCCGATCCTTTGAACACTGTGCTGTCGGTCAAGCGCTTGATGGGTCGTGGTCTGTCCGACGTCAAGCAATTGGGCGAGCAACTGCCATACCGCTTTGTCGGTGGCGAATCGCACATGCCGTTCATCGATACCGTACAAGGCCCGAAAAGCCCGGTCGAAGTCTCCGCCGAAATCCTCAAGGTGCTGCGTCAGCGCGCTGAAGCGACTTTGGGTGGCGAGCTGGTTGGCGCGGTAATCACCGTTCCGGCGTATTTCGACGATGCTCAGCGTCAGGCCACCAAAGATGCGGCCAAATTGGCCGGGCTGAACGTGCTGCGTTTGCTCAATGAGCCGACCGCTGCCGCTGTGGCTTACGGTCTGGATCAGCATGCCGAAGGCCTGGTCGCGATCTATGACCTGGGCGGCGGCACTTTCGATATATCGATTCTGCGTCTGACGGGTGGTGTGTTTGAAGTTCTGGCCACTGGCGGCGACACCGCGCTGGGCGGCGATGATTTCGATCACGCGATTGCTGGCTGGATCATCGAGAGCGCGGGCCTGTCCGCCGATCTCGATCCGGGCGAACAACGTAATCTGCTGCAAACCGCTTGCGCGGCCAAAGAAGCCCTGACCGATGCGGCCAGCGTTGAAGTTGCCTACGGCGACTGGAAAGCACAATTGACCCGCGAAGCCTTCGATGCATTGATCGAACCGATGGTCGCGCGCAGCCTGAAAGCCTGCCGCCGCGCTGTCCGTGATTCCGGCATTGAGTTGGATGACGTGCATGCCGTGGTCATGGTCGGCGGTTCGACTCGCGTCCCGCGCGTTCGCGAAGCGGTTGCCGAAGCCTTTGGTCGTCAGCCATTGACTGAAATCGACCCGGATCAGGTGGTGGCCATCGGTGCCGCGATCCAGGCTGATACTTTAGCTGGCAATAAGCGTGATGGCGGCGAACTGCTGCTGCTCGACGTGATTCCGCTGTCCCTGGGGCTGGAAACCATGGGCGGTCTGATGGAGAAGGTGATTCCGCGCAACACCACCATCCCCGTCGCCCGTGCACAGGACTTCACCACTTACAAAGATGGCCAGTCGGCAATGGCAATTCACGTGCTGCAAGGCGAGCGTGAACTGATCAGTGACTGCCGCTCTCTGGCGCGTTTCGAATTGCGTGGCATTCCAGCGATGGTCGCGGGTGCGGCGAAGATTCGCGTTACCTTCCAGGTTGACGCTGACGGTCTGCTCAGCGTTTCCGCTCGCGAACTGGGTTCGGGCGTTGAGGCGAGCATTCAGGTCAAGCCGTCCTACGGTCTGACCGACGGCGAAATCGCCAAAATGCTCAAGGATTCGTTCCAGCACGCCAATGACGACAAGGTCGCCCGTGTTCTGCGCGAGCAGCAAGTTGATGCCCAGCGCCTGATCGAAGCGGTGCAGGGTGCTCTGGAGGTTGATGGCGAGCGTTTGCTCGACGCCGAAGAGCGCATGGTCATCGACTTGCAGTTGCAGGAACTGGCCGAACTGATGAAAGGTACTGATGGTTACGCCATCGAGCAGCAGACCAAGCGTCTGTCGCAAGTGACCGATGCTTTTGCTGCCCGCCGCATGGATTTGACGGTGAAAGCCGCTCTGTCGGGGCGCAACCTGAATGAAATCGAGGATATCTGATGCCGCAGGTCATTTTTCTGCCCCACGACAAGTTCTGCCCTGAGGGTATGGTGGTCGACGCTGCGCCCGGCACATCGATTCTTGAACTGGCCCACGAACACCACATCGAGATGGAAAGTGCTTGCGGCGGCGTCTGCGCTTGCACCACTTGTCACTGCATCATCCGTGAGGGTTTCGACTCGATGGATGAGGCTGACGAGCTGGAAGAAGACTTCCTTGATCGTGCCTGGGGCCTCGAAGCGCAATCGCGTCTGGCCTGTCAGGCTATCGTGGGTGAGGAAGACATCACCGTCGAGATTCCGAAATATTCGCTTAACCATGCGGCCGAAGCGCCGCACTGACTGGTAAGACTGTCATGAGCTACGGTTGGAATGATGTTCAACGCATTGCAGAAGAATTGGCCGAAGCCAAGCCGGATGTGGATCCGCTTTCTGTCAATTTCGTCGACCTGCAGCGATGGATCACGGAACTGCCTGACTTCGACAACACCTCTGGCCGTGTCGGCGAGAAGGTGTTGGAAGCGGTTCAGGCGCTCTGGATCGAAGAAGTAGACTGATCGTCCCCGCAGGTTAGGCAATACCCAAGAACCCGCGTATAATTCGCGGGTTTAATTTTTCACAAATTACCGTTTCTGGAGTTACACCATGGCTGTTCAACGCACTTTCTCCATCATCAAGCCTGACGCTGTTGCAAAAAACGTCATCGGCGAAATCACCACTCGTTTCGAAAAAGCCGGCCTGCGCGTTGTAGCTTCGAAACTGAAGCAACTGTCCAAAGCTGAAGCTGAAGGCTTCTACGCTGAGCACAGCGCTCGTGGTTTCTTCGGCGACCTGGTTTCCTTCATGATCTCCGGCCCTGTTGTTGTTCAGGTTCTGGAAGGCGAAAACGCTATCGCTCTGAACCGTGAGCTGATGGGTGCTACCAACCCTAAAGAAGCTGCTGCCGGTACCATCCGCGCTGATTTCGCTGATTCCATCGACGCCAACGCTGTTCACGGTTCGGACTCCGAAGCCGCAGCCGCTCGTGAAATCTCGTACTTCTTCGCAGCTACTGAAGTAACCACTCGCTAAGCATTGGCTTAAGAGTGAAGGTGAATCCATGACTACATCGACTGTTAAAACCAACCTGCTGGGTCTGACCCAGCCGGAAATGGAAAAATTCTTCGACTCATTTGTGGTTATGCGTTTACGTTCCTTTAAGTTTATGTATTGTTTTTATCTTATTGGGTTTGATT
>NZ_JBIWAL010000080.1:13174-16797 GCF_044760045.1 Pseudomonas sp. NPDC098747
ATGAAATGGATTCACCACTTTGGCGTCGATGATTTCGACGCCATGACGAACGTCAGCAAGGCCTTGCGCGACAAGCTCAAGGTTATTGCTGAAGTCCGTGGTCCCGAAGTTGTCAGCGAGGACATTTCCACCGACGGCACCCGTAAGTGGGTGGTGCGCGTGGCGTCCGGCAGCTGTGTCGAGACCGTGTACATTCCCCAGGGAAAACGCGGCACTTTGTGCGTTTCGTCCCAGGCAGGCTGTGCCCTGGATTGCAGTTTCTGCTCATCCGGCAAGCTAGGCTTCAATAGCAACCTCACCGCCGCCGAAGTCATCGGTCAGGTGTGGATTGCCAACAAATCTTTCGGCAGCGTCCCGGCCACCGTCGACCGTGCCATCACCAACGTGGTGATGATGGGCATGGGTGAGCCGTTGCTGAACTTCGACAACGTCGTCGCCGCCATGCATCTGATGATGGATGACCTCGGTTACGGGATTTCCAAGCGCCGCGTGACCCTGTCCACGTCGGGTGTGGTGCCGATGATCGATGAGCTGTCCAAGCACATCGACGTATCCCTTGCGTTGTCCCTGCACGCACCGAATGACGCATTGCGTAACCAATTGGTGCCGATCAACAAGAAATATCCGCTTAAGATGCTGCTCGAGTCGTGCCAGCGCTACATGTCGTCCCTGGGCGAAAAGCGCGTGCTGACCATCGAGTACACCTTGCTCAAGGACATCAACGACAAAGTCGAACATGCCGTTGAGATGGTCGAGTTGCTGAAAAACATTCCATGCAAGATCAACCTGATTCCGTTCAACCCGTTCCCGCACTCCGGGTACGAGCGGCCTAGCAACAATGCTATCCGCCGGTTCCAGGATCAGCTGCATCAAGCAGGCTTCAACGTCACTGTGCGCACCACCCGTGGTGAAGACATCGACGCGGCTTGCGGTCAATTGGTAGGGCAGGTGCTGGATCGCACCCGTCGCAGCGAACGTTACATTGCCGTGCGGGAATTGAACGCCGACGGTGATCTGGCGCAGAGCGCCGCGAATACAAACTAAGAGAGGATCTCTATGTCCCTGCGCTTTGCGCTGCTGTTGCTGTTGGCCAGCCTGAGTGCTGGCTGTGTCCTGTCGGGTGACTACAACCCGATGAAGACCAGCAAGGGCCGCGATGAAGCGCGAGCCGCTTATGTGCAGTTGGGGCTGGGGTATTTGCAGCAGGGCATGACCGAGCGCGCCAAGGTGCCGCTGAAAAAGGCCCTCGATCTGGACAGCTCCGACCCGGACGCCAATGCTGCCCTCGGGCTGGTGTTTCAGGCCGAGATGGAGCCTGCATTGGCTGACGAACACTTCCGCAAGGCCTTGTCTTCACGTCCCGCCGATGCCCGAACCCTCAACAACTACGGCAGTTTTCTCTACGAAGAACAGCGTTACAAGGAAGCCTACGAGCGTTTTGAACAGGCCGCCGCCGATACCCTGTATCCTGAGCGCTCGCGTGTGTTCGAGAGCCTCGGCATGACGGCGGCCAAGCTCGGCCAGCGTGATCTGGCGCAGCAGCAACTGGAAAAAGCCCTGCGGTTGAATCGTCAACAACCGCGCGCATTGCTGGAAATGGCTGAGTTGTCCTTCGAAGACAGGCATTATGTGCCCGCACGTGACTATTACGACCGTTTCAGCCTGCTAACCGAACAAAATGCACGTAGTCTATTGCTCGGCGTTCGGCTGGCGAAAGTGTTTGAAGATCGCGACAAGGCCGCCAGTTATGGCCTGCAATTAAAACGACTCTATCCCGGTACGCCGGAATATCAGCAATACCTGTCGGAGCAATGATGAAAGCGGCGCATCCCGAAGTTGTAGCAGCGAATCGCGTTAACCCCGGTGAGACCTTGCGCCAGGCCCGCGAAAGCAATGGCTGGTCGCTGGCCGAAGTGGCCCTCAAGCTCAACCTCACCGTGACCTCCCTGAGCAATCTGGAAACCGGCGCTTTCGACAAGCTGCCGGGGCACACCTTTGCTCGCGGTTACATTCGCGCCTATGCCAAGTTGCTCGGCATGGACCAGACCGCTCTGGTTCAGCAATTCGACCAGTCCACCGGCACCGACTCCCAAGGCAGCAATGTGCATGCGCTGGGCCGTATCGAAGAGCCGGTGCGGGTCTCCCACACTATTTTGCGCATCGTCAGCCTGCTGTTGCTGATCGCGGTCATCGGCGGCGGTTTCGTCTGGTGGCAGGATCAGACTTCGCAGCGCAGCAAAGACTCGACCAGCCTCGCCCCCGAGCACGTCGAAGTCGAAGGCGCCGACGGCACCACGCAGATTCACCCGATTGACGAGCCGGAAGACCAGGCCGTTGCCGAAGGTCAGGCCGAGGGCGCAACTGCCTTGGCACTGCCGCAATCGGAAGCCACCGCTGAATCGACCGGCGCCGAGCCTGCCGCTCCGGCAACTGCTCCGGCAGCACCGGCCACTCCGGCTGCTACGCCAACTGCGCCGGTTCATACCCCTGCACCGGTTGTCGCTGCCCCTGTCACGCCGGCAACTAACGTTCCGGCCACTCCAGCGCCGACTATTACCGCTCCGGTTGTTCCTGCGCCAACCGCGCAAGTGTCTGCGCCAGTTGCCGGTCAAAGTCAGGTTTCGGTGCAGTTCGTTGCCGATTGCTGGACCCAGGTTACCGACGGCAGTGGCAAGACTCTGTTTAGTGGCCTGAAGCGTAAAGGCGACAGCCTTTCTGTTGCGGGCAAACCACCGTTTGCCGTACGTCTGGGTTATGCCCGTGGCGCACAGGTCAGCTACAACGGCCAGCCGGTCGATATCGCTCCGTTCACCAGTGGCGAGACTGCTCGCCTGAAGTTGGGTCAATAAGTCATGCACGGCGAATCTCCAATCAAACGTCGCGTTTCGCGCAAGATCTGGGTCGGCAACGTACCGGTGGGCGGCGATGCGCCTATCGCTGTGCAGAGCATGACCAACAGCGACACCAATGACGTCGCCGCCACCGTTGCACAAATCAATCGTCTGGAAGCCGCCGGCGTCGACATCGTTCGTATCTCGGTGCCGGACATGGACGCCGCCGAGGCATTCGGCAAGATCAAGCAATTGGTCAAGGTGCCGCTGGTTGCCGATATTCACTTCGACTACAAGATCGCCTTGCGCGTAGCCGAACTGGGTGTGGACTGCCTGCGCATCAACCCGGGCAACATCGGTCGTGAAGATCGCGTGCGTGCAGTGGTTGATGCCGCCCGTGACCGCGGAATTCCGATTCGTATCGGCGTCAACGCCGGCTCGCTGGAAAAAGACCTGCAAAAGAAATACGGCGAGCCAACGCCGGCAGCGCTGGTCGAGTCAGCCCTGCGTCACGTTGAACATCTCGAACGCCTGAATTTCCAGGACTTCAAGGTCAGCGTGAAAGCCTCCGACGTGTTCATGGCCGTCGAAGCCTACCGCTTGCTGGCGAAAGAAATCGTCCAGCCGCTGCACCTGGGCATCACCGAAGCGGGTGGATTGCGTTCGGGCACAGTGAAATCCGCCGTGGGCCTAGGTATGCTGCTCGCCGAAGGGATTGGCGATACTATCCGCATCTCGCTGGCGGCCGATCCGGTCGAGGAAGTGAAGGTCGGTTACGACATTCTCAAGTCT
>NZ_JBIWAL010000081.1:0-16779 GCF_044760045.1 Pseudomonas sp. NPDC098747
GCAAAAAAACTCTGCCGAATCGCGTGTGTCGACGCCAGCTGGTCGAGGTAGAGCTTGGACACCGGCAGGCTCTGACCATCGATACTGCGCATGCGATAGCTACCCGGATCACCGCTGACGAAGGGGCGCATGTAGGTGTCGAAGAAACTGTCGGCAATCCCCTGCGCCTTGAAGAAGTCGCGGAAATCACTGATGGCCACTTCGCTGGCACTGTGGGCACTGAACGGGTAGCGTTGGTGGATCGCCTTGCCGTAAAAGCTGTACAGCTCGCTCTGATAACGCTGATTCAAGTAGCGGTGCGCGTCATTGAGCACCAGACGCCAGGTGTCCTCGGCTACCACGTTGAACCACACGCTGATCGGACGCGGTAAACGGCCTGAAGCGGTACGCAAGTCGGTCAGGGTATCGCGCTGGCCGCCCATGCGGCTTTTGGCCATGTCGAACGCCGCCTGCTCGGGGGCGCTGGAACGGGCCAGGCTGGCCAGTTGCATTTGCAGATCATTGAGCGCTTTCATGGCCACGATCAGGTCAGCGGTTGGTCCATTCTCGTCGTCCAGCAGGCCGTGCAAAGGCTCAAAGCGGCGCTGCATGGCCTGTCGGGCCGTGTTCGGCAGATTTAGCGCCACGGCGCTTGGCGCGTTAGCCGCAGCGGTAGCCAGTTTACCGAGCTTGCCGTTCGACTCGGCCTGTTTCTCGCTGGCCTCTTTCGCCTTGTCATCGGTCGTGAAGCGGGTGTTCTCTCGCACTTGCACCAGCAGTTGGACGATCGGCGAATTCGCCGACGTCAGCCCCGCCAGTTCATCGGCACCGTCACCAAACGCCTTGATCACTGGCAGTGCCGCGTGGCCGACCGCTTCTCCCCAGAAATTGGCGTAGTCGCGAAAGTACAGTCGCTCCAGTTCGACCATCAGGCCATGCAAGTCCATGCCACTGAGGCCCGCGCCTTCACCCAGCACCCAATTATCACGCAGCAGCTCGGTAACCAGAGTGGTGCCCTGTAGCGCGAAATACTGCTGATACCCCTGCGGGGTGTAAAAACCCGGAATCAGGTAATCAGTGCCCACCAGTCGCGCGCCTTGTGGCCCCAAGTGCTGACTTAACCGATAGCCCGGCAGGTGGCGGGCCTGTTCGCGGAGCATCCGGTAAACCACGTTGGCCAGCGATTCGCTGCGCAAGACCTGGCGCGCCTGCGTCACCAGCTTAACGTCCAGCGGATAGGTAAAAGGCTGCTGGAGCAATCGCTCGAAGTGGGCATTCAAGCCATTCTGCACGGCGGTGTTGCCCACATAACGCTGGGACCACGCCGCGGCTACCCACTCTTTGAGCCAGGAGGCATCGCGACGGTCGTTCATGTCCAACGTCAGGTACGCCCGCAAGCTGTTGAGCAGGCGTTCGCGGTCCTTCATATTGGCACGGATCTGCCCTTCGAGCAGGGACGCGACCTTCGGCAGCAGTTGCGCTTGTAGCTCACGCTCGTAGGCCGCTTGGAGTGCCGGGTTGACGTCGCCGCGCTGATACAGACCGCCGCGCTCGTGGTACGGCACCTCGCTTTTGTTCGGGAACACCTGAGTCGCCGCGTAGCTGGTGTCAAGGGGGGTAAGCACCGCCCTGGCATCATCGCGCGGGGTCAGGACCGAACGCTGCTGAGTCAAGGTGGTGGCCAGTTGACGCAGGGTTTCCAGACGCTCGTAATTGGCGGAAAAACTGCCCGCCCACAGCAGGCCCAAAAGGGCCAACGCCGCCAATGCACCGACGTACAATCCACGCTGCCCCCACAGGATGCTCCGGCGTTCGCGCTGGTCCAAATCGGCGATATCGGCCTCGGGAAAAATCACCCGGCTGAGTAAATGGTGAATGAACCGCGAACGACCACTGCGCAGCGTTGGCAATTGGCCCGCATACCCATCGGAACGCTCGCCTGCCTCGCCGGTGTCTGGTTTGCTTTCCTGAGTGAAATGCGGCGCACTGGTCAGGTAGAAGCCGCGCAACTGGCTGGTCAGCTGGTAACGATTGCCCGTGAAGGTGGTGCCCACAAAATGGCACAGGCGCTCGCCGAGCTGGCCCAGTTGATGCGGAAAATCAAGGATACGGCCACGGCGTTGAGTGTTGCGCTGCTGGTGCACGCGCATCACGACCTGACTGTTGAGGCGGAGCAGCAGGGCCTCGAACTCGGCACGCAGCACCGCCACATCGGCGCCACACTGCTCCTTGCGAAAACTGGCGCCCAGCACCTGCTCACTTTCTTCCTGGCTCAATTGGTCAAAGAACTCATCGAAACCGAGCAACTGGTCCGCCTTGCTGAGCACCAGATAAACCGGCACGTCAACGTGCAGCTTTTGATGCACGTCTTGCAGGCGGCCACGCACCTGAGCGGCCAGAGTTTTCAGTTGCTCTTCATCGACGCTTAGCAGCAGTTCCACCGGGAGCGCTACCAGCACGCCATTGAGCGGGCGGTTACGCCGGCGCAAGCGTAGCAGCTCCAGCAACGTGTTCCAGGCGTGGCCATCGACCTCAACATCAGGCTGGGTTAGGTAACGCCCGGCGGTGTCGATCAGCACGCCATGGTCAGCGAAGTACCAGTCGCAGTGCTCGGTGACCTGGGTGTCGCGGGTCAGTTGGCGGTCGATGGTATTAAGCGGAAACTCAAGGCCCGAGAAGTCCAGCAGGCTGGTCTTGCCACTGCCTTGCGGCCCCACCAGCAAATACCAGGGCAAGTCATCGCGCCAGCGCTCGCTACGACCACGGTACAGGCTCGTTGATCGCAGGGTTTTCAGGGCCTCCTTGAACCGCGCTTTTAACGCCTTGTGCTCTTTCTCGATCAACGCTTTGCGGCGCAGACGCTCCTGACCGTCATCGGACTCTTCAACCGCTTTTTTGCGCAGGCCCGCGCGCCAGCTGTCAAAGACCATGCTCAGGCCCCAGATCAGGAACAGCGCACTGATGCTCAGCAAACGGGTCGTCGGACTGGCCCAAAATTTGTAGTCAGCAACGGCCAGCAGCGGCCCGATGAACCACACCAACAGGGCGATCAACAGCACCAGCAGCAAGGTCCAGACCCAGGTCTGACGCACAAAGACGCCGGCTTTTTTGAAAAATTCTCTCATCACTCGACCCTTATGGCTGTGACGGCAGCAGGACCACAGCCGGATCGAGCGGTTGATAAGGCTGCAGTACCGTCTCGCGTTGTTCGCCCAAGACCCAGGCGAACCCCAGATACATCACCACCAAGCAAGCCAGGGTGAACCCCATCACCATCCACGTCGGAACGATGCGTATCAAGCGGCGGCGTTGATTGTGCAGACCTTGCCACTGCGGCGACAATTCGCGCGGCACGTCGCCACGCATTTGAGTGATCTGTCGATACAGAGTCTCGCGCAGGCCTTCAAGCTCAAGCATGCCGCGTGATTGCACCTGGTATTTACCTTCAAACCCCAAGGCCAGACACAGGTACATCAGTTCCAGCATCGGCAGGTGCTTGGCCGGATTTTTCATCAGACGATCCAGCAGTTGGAAGAATTTTTCGCCCCCGCACGTTTCGTTGTGAAAGCTACTGAGCAGGCTCATATTCGACCATTCGCTTTCACTGCCCCACGACGTGGTCACGACGGCTTCGTCGACCACGGTGCAAAGCGCGTAACGGGCGGCTAACACTTGACTGCCTTCAACGCCGCTGTGCAGCGCGCGTGCTTCAAACAGTTTCAGCCCGGCGGTCAGTCTGTCTTTGAGGGAATACACGTCTTCGCGGGATTTACTGTGTTTGAGCCGCACCACCTCCGACAGCAGGGCGGACGCCGCCGCGACCAGGGGATTAAGGCTGATGGTGAACTCTTGGGCCGGTTTCAGCTGGGCGGCGTAGATCATCCGCTCTTCCAGTTGTTCGAAACGCGGCGGTGCGGCGAAGTCGGTCAATGGGCTTGACGCTGGACCTTGGCCTTGGCGGTCGAGCAAGACGGTTTTATCGTCCTGTTGATGCTCCATGTCCTTGATCATGTCGGTCAGTTCCTGATGGCCCAAAAACTCAGTTCGAGATCGGCGAATTCACCAGACACATGCAACGCGAAGCTGCCCGAACGGGCCATTTCGGCCTGGTCGTCGGCGCTGAGGTCGACACTGAAGTAGGTTTTATTGGCGTGGAACGCGATTTGCCGCGGGGCCACCGGCAACGGCCTGATTTTCATCCCCGGCAGATGCAGGTTGACCAGTTGGCGAATGGTATTCACCGAGCCCATCTTCAGGTGCGCCGGAAGACGGTGACGCAGCTCTTCGGCATCGCAGTGGGCACTGGCGGCGAGTACAAACGACGAAGAGCTGAGCAGCGTGTGGTCATTGAGTTGCGCCACCATGATCCCGTACTCACGCGTCTGCAGTTCCAATTCGATGGCGTGCTGTTCGAGCACCATCGACAACACCTGACGAATCGCCTCCATCAAGGTGCGAAAGCTCGCGCCTTGATCGCTGTGCTGATAACGGCTGTCCAGTCGTGGGCGTTTGCTGTCACTGGAGAAAGTGGCGAGCTCTCCGAGCAGGGTCAGGAGCGTGCGGTACAGTTCTTCGGGGTGGACCTGCTCCAGGACGAGGTAATGCTGCAAGAGCAACTCCGTGCGGTTGATCAGTTGCAGCATCATGAAATCACCGACTTCGGCCCCCCCGACCTTGCCGGTGGAACGGATGCGGTCGGCGATGCCGTCACCCCGGTGACCGAGCAGGCTGATCACTTCTTTGAGGCACGACAGCAGGTAGGTGGAGGCTTGCACCTGAATGTAGGTCGGTACGAAATCCTCAGCGAGGCTGATCACGCCATCGGTGGTGCTGTCGAGCACTTCGCAGACCTTCAATTTGACGTAGGCCTGGTCACTTTGCTGCTCGCCGAGCAGTAGTTTGAAATCCGGCCGTCCGCAGCTGACTTGACTGACCGAATCGTTGCCGGCGTTGGAGTCGGCCACTTCGGCGTCATACGCCGTGTAGCGGGCCAGCACGTCGGATTGCTCGGGGCGGCGCGACTCAATGTGATTGCCGGTCGCCAGCGGTAGCGCCAGGTAAATCGGTGTATTACCGGTGTTGGGTGGCACCTCGATCACCAACGGTTCGGCGTTGCCGTCCAGTTCAAATAAACTGCCATCCGGCAAAATTCCCGAAGCCCGACTCACCACCACGCGGCCCATGTTGAGAAACTGCACGTCAATTTCAAGGTGCCGAAAACCCCAGGTGTAGCCCCCCAGCAATTGGGTACGGGTCTTCATCTGGTGGTCGTAATAACGGTCGTTGTGTTGGAAATGCTGCGGACGCAGCAGCATGCCTTCCTGCCAAATGACTTTATGGGAATTCATGGTCAATCCTCCGCTTGAGTGAGTGCTTGGTGGGTGTTGCGAATGCCGGCTTTGTCGAGGGTCAGATCAGCCTCGGTGACCTCCAGCGCGGTGATGGGCACGGTGTAGCGCCAGGTGCTTTTGGGCAGGTCGCGGTACGCGGCGATCACGCCGACGTAGCGGCTGTCTTCTGCGACCTTGAGCTTCAGGTCCACGCTTTGACCCGGCTGCAATTCCAGCTCTTCGCCGAGCACCAGGTCCGGCGTCAAGGACTCGTTGGCGCGGTGATACAGGCTGAAAAAATCGGTGTTCTCAAACGCCGCCGAGTGTTTGAGTTCGAACAGGCGCACGACGATGGGCGAAGCACGCCCGTGCAGGTCCGGGTTTACCTGAGCGCTGGCGGTGAGCTTCAGGTCGAGTTTGGTCAAGGTGGAAAACGGCGATAACGACGCACAGCCGGCCAGCAGGGCGAGCGCCGTCAGCGCCGTAAGTGTTTTGCAAACAGTGATTGAGCCGCGAAACATGCACATCATCCTGGGTGGTGGGGGTGGAGGGCTGAAATCAGGCGCACCTGCTCTTCGTAGGCCTGGGCGAAGTCACGGGCCAATACCCGCTCGCTCCAGTCATCGTCCTGGCTCAAGGCTTGGTGATAACGGCAGTAAGCGGTCCAGCGGCGGCCGGAGGTGGCCAGCAGCGGTTTGTGGTCACGCTCAAAACGCAAGATCAGCTTGCGCGGCGAAAAGTGCTCCAGCGTTCCGCGCAGGGCGGCTCGGCTGGCGTTCACCAACGCCACCTGATGCGCCTGCAAATCGCGAAACGCCCGGTCGATGGCTTGCTCGGCAGGCAGATGACCCGACGGGTTCTGCAACAGCATGCTCAGGGCGTGGTCGGTATCGCGGGCGACTTTGAGCGCATTGTGCTGCCGGCCTTGCACCGTGGTCTGGGCCAGGCGCAGTTCGTTTTTCAGTTCACTGCGGGTGCGCAAGCTCTGCTGCAAACCGTCGACGCTTTGCCGGAGCAGGCGCGCCGCGTGCAGTGCCAGGGCTTCGCGGGCCTCACGATCGAGCGCCTGGAGGTCCACGCCCAGGGCGTCACCGAAGAGCCCCCAGAAATCGTCGCTCGGGCGCTCGACGGCGTTCGCTGGATGGACAGGTGCCGGCTCGCTCCGGGCGTCGATCAGCTCTGGCACTCTGAGGTGTTCCCTCTCGATAAGCGCGTAGTCGGCGTGCTGACGGGCGTTCTCGACGGTGGTGCGCGGTGCGATCAAGGCGTCGATGTCCGAGTACACCTGCTCTTGCTGATCCAGGGCGGTCAGCGGGTCGAGGTCGAGGACGCTATCGTCCGCCAGGGTGCTGCCGGCCGCTTGCGGCACACCGATGTCCCCGGCCAACGTCGTCGGGTGGCGCTCCAACCGCGCACGGATCTCGTAGTCTCCCAGCACATAGACACTGCCGTGTTCGATGCGCACCGCGTGCCCCTGACGCAGACGCGCGCCGCTTGCGCGGTCGTGGATACCGTTGCGACTGGTATCGGTCAGAAAAAACGCACCGTCACGGTAGCTGATCAACGCATGGTAGTGAGACACGTGACGCTTGCTGTCCGGGATGCTCCAGTCGCAATCACCGCCCCGGCCAATCACGCCACCGGCCTGCGTGAAGGTCTTGCGGCATAACTGTGGGGGCACAAACTGCCGAACGTTCAGCATGTCGAAAACCAATTCCATGATGACTCTCCTGGCGGTCATTCGCCGTGCTGGACTGGTGGCGGATTGCCCATTGGGCGATAGGTGTGGTCGTTGTATTTGTAATTGCCGCTACAGCCGCCCAGGCCGAAAAACACGGCGAGGGTCAGCAGGACGGCTGGCCAGTGACGAACAGGCATCAGAGGGTCTCCCTGGATCAAAAAAATATGCAGTGCCGATGCGTAAGGGCGGCACTGCCAGAAAAGGCAAAGTGGCTCGACGGTCTGTGATGTCCCGTGGACATCAACCGCCAGAGCGTCAAGCGAACTCGCAGACCACCCCAGCGTTGCCATCGAGCGTCGCGTGGACACGCTTGAGGCTTTCACCGGTGGCCATCGCATCGAGCAAACGATCGGCCACCAGTGGCAACACGTGCAGGTCGAGCAAGTGATCGATCAAGCGTGCGCCGCTGTCGCTTTGGGTGCAGCGTTCGGCCAGATGATCGACGAGGTTCTGCGAGTAGCTGAAGTCGCGCTGACGACGGTTCAGGCGTTGCCCCAAACGACCCAGTTTGATTTCGATCAGCTCGCGCAGTACCGGGCCACCGACCGGGTAGTACGGCACTACGCGCATCCGCGCCAGTAGGGCCGGTTTGAAGTGTTTGCTCAGCACCGGGCGAATGGTTTCTTCCAGCACTTCGGCGCTTGGCCGTGCGCCGTTTTCGCACAGTTCGCTGATGCGGTCGCTGCCCAGGTTCGAGGTCATCAGGATCAACGTGTTGCGGAAATCGATCTCACGCCCTTCACCATCGTTGGCCACGCCCTTGTCGAAGATCTGGTAGAACAGATTCAGCACGTCGGGGTCGGCTTTTTCCACCTCATCGAGCAGCACGACCGAGTACGGTTTCTGCCGCACCGCTTCGGTGAGCATGCCCCCGTCGCCGTAGCCGACGTAGCCGGGCGGCGCACCGATCAGACGCGAGACCGTATGCTTTTCCTGAAACTCGGACATGTTGATGGTGGTGATGAAACGGTCACCGCCATACAGCAGATCAGCAAGTGCCAGCGCGGTTTCGGTCTTGCCGACGCCGCTCGGGCCGACCAGCAAAAAAACACCCAAGGGCGCGTCAGGTTTGTTGAGGCCGGCCGCGGTGGCACGCATAGAGCGATCCAGTGCGTGAATGGCTTGTTCCTGGCCTCGAATGCGCGTGCGCAGGTCGCTGGCAAAAGTGGCGACTTTGGCGTCGTGTTCGCGAGCCAGTTGCGCCAGCGGCACGCCGGTCCAGGCGCTGATCACTTCGGCGACCAGACGCGGGCAGACTTCGAAGCTCACCAGACGTTCTTTGACCTGAAGCTCGGTCAGCGCTGTGTGAGTTTCGTTGAGTACCGCCTCCAGGGTTTCGATCACGGCGCCTACGGCGTCTTCTCCAGCGCTGACAGACGGCTCCGTGTCCGCCAGTTCGCGGGCTTGGGCCAGTTGCTGACGCAGATCCAGCAAGCGCTCAGCGAGATCTTTCTGTTGGGTCCACAGGGTTTCGAGCGCGTACATTTCCGCTTCGGCCGTCGCCAGGCGGCCGTCCAAAGCGTCGAGCGCTTCGTGATCGATCAGCAAACCGGCTACGGCGTCGCGACGCAACGCCTGACGCTGACGCCCACCTTCTGCCAGTTCGCCGCGCAGGCGCTCAAGACTTTCCGGGGCCGCGGCAAGGCTGATGCGCACGCGAGCGCACGCGGTGTCGAGGACGTCGACGGCTTTGTCCGGCAATTGCCGACCGGCGAGGTATCGCGCAGAGAGCTCGGCCGCCGCGACCACGGCGTCGTCACGCAGGTAGATACCGTGGCTCTGCTCGTACACCTGGGCCAGGCCACGAAGGATGGTCACCGCTTCGCTGACAGTCGGTTCGTGCAGTTGCACCGGTTGGAAACGCCGGGCCAGCGCAGGGTCTTTCTCGAAGTATTTCTTGTACTCGGCCCAGGTGGTCGCTGCGACGGTGCGCAACTCGCCGCGGGCCAGGGCCGGTTTAAGCAAGTTGGCCGCATCGGAGCCGCCGGCGTTGCCGCCCGCGCCGATCAGCGTGTGCGCTTCGTCGATGAACAGAATGATCGGTTTCGGTGAGGCTTTGACTTCGTCGATTACGCCTTTAAGGCGCCGTTCGAATTCACCTTTGACGCTGGCGCCGGCCTGCAACAGGCCCATGTCCAGCGACAGCAACTCGACACCTTTCAAGACTTGCGGCACTTCACCGGCCGCGATGCGCGAGGCCAGGCCTTCGACGATTGCGGTTTTACCGACACCGGCTTCGCCGACCACGATGGGGTTGTTCTTGCGACGACGGGCAAGGATGTCGACCATCTGGCGGATCGCACCATCGCGGCACAACACCGGGTCGAGTTTGCCGTCACGGGCCTGTTGGGTCAGGTTGTGGGTGAACCGCTCCAGCAGGGATTCACCCGGTACAGCCGGCTTGCCGGTGGCCGGTTGTTCCTTCTGCGACAGGGCGAATTCTTTCAGGCGCTCAATGTTGAGTTTGGCCAGCAACGACTGGTAGCGGCTGCCGGCGTAACGCATTGGGTTACGCAGCAGCGCGAGGATCAGCGCCGCTTGCTCGACCTGGCTTTGGCCCAATTCAAGATTGGCCACCAGCAACGCGTCTTGCAGCCACTGCACCAGCTCCGGGGCGAACACCGGGTTGCGCGAGGCGCTGTGCTCGACCCGCGATTGCAGGGCCGCGGTCAATTCGCCGGCATCCACTTCGGCGTCTTGCAGCGCGCGGGCGAGTAGGCCTTGCGGGCGCTCCAGCAAGCCGAGCAGCAAGTCTT
This sequence comes from Pseudomonas sp. NPDC098747, assembly GCF_044760045.1. Classification (NCBI taxonomy): domain Bacteria; kingdom Pseudomonadati; phylum Pseudomonadota; class Gammaproteobacteria; order Pseudomonadales; family Pseudomonadaceae; genus Pseudomonas; species Pseudomonas sp. NPDC098747. Next base: position 9,807 of record NZ_JBIWAL010000081.1, read on the forward strand.
CGACGAGAATCTTGCTGCCACCACGAGCGACGCAGCGCTCGGCGCAGCTTTCCAGGTCGCGACGGGTGTCGGCGTCCAGCGCCTGGATCAGTTGTTGCAGGTCTACGTTGATCATTGGCCATCTGTCCTTAATAAATTTTACTGCCCAGGGTCACCAGGCCGTCCGCGTTTTGGCTGCCCAGCCAACTGGTCCACCCCAGGCGACAGACGTTTTGCTCACCAATGCACAGTTCAGGGATTTCTTCCCGACGCAGGACCAGGCGAATGTCGTAATCGAGTGGGTCGCGTAGGGTGAAGCGCACCAGCGCGCACAGCGGCTGGTAGCCGGGACCGATGGGCAGGAATTCGTGAAAGCGTTCCCAGTCGAGTTCGCGGATGTGAATGCGGAATTTGCCGTTGCGATCGCGCACGTATTCGCCCAGCACCAGGTCTTCGCCGAGCAGGCTGTTGTCGAGACCTAAACGATTGCGCTGCTCATCGATAATTTCCACGCGCCGCTCAATGCATTGCTCGATGGTCAACTCGGCGTGCTTGAAGTAGTAACGCAGCACCGCCTCGATCAGCGCCGCCGAGTGCGCCCGCAGACTGAGCAAACCGAGGTATGGCAGCAGGCGCTTCCAATTGAGTTCCTGCGCCTGGCGGATGTCTTCGCCGCCCAAACCAATCAAGGCAAACAGCTGCGAGGAAAACGGGTCGAGTGCACCGCTGCGAAAGCTCGCGCGGTAGCGGTATTTTTTCCAGATCGGCAGCATCAGCCGTTGCAAGCGATGGTGAAACAGGTCGAGGAAATCCCGCGGCAAATGGCGGTGTTCGCTGCCGCCTAGCACCTGCTCACCGTAGAACGCCGGCAGCGGCGAACCGGAACCGACCAGGCCGATCAGGTTGAAGCGCAGGCGCGCGCGCATCTGCCCGTGCTCGTGAAAAAACTCCACGCGATCGACGTCGCTGCCGGGAAAACCCAGGCTCGGGTTGGCCTGAAATTCCAGCTGGTCGTACAGTTCCTCTTCGCTCAGGTCCGGGTGTGCCTCACGCAGCCGGTCAACCACCAGCAGCACGGACTGAAACAGCGAATACTCGCGTATGTTTCGGGTGAGCCCGCTTAAAGCAGGGGCTGCTGGCCCATACGGGGTGTCCATTTATAAACCTCTCCCTGTGTGCTTTTAACCCGCAATTCGTGGTACGAATTGAGGCTGGCGTACAGCGCGAAAAACTCGTTAAGCACCGAAGCGAACACGAACAGGTCGCCCTCGCCGATGTACCCTTGCGGGTCAATGGTCAGTTCGGTGCGCAAGCCACGCACCGGCAACCCGCGGTACAGTCGGTCCACGTGCTCATGCTTGATCGACTTGAGCCCACCGAGCAGGCGTTTGCTGACTTTCTCCGCGTGCTGGTCGTAATAACGCGGCAGGTCGTAAGTTTCGAGAATCACCTTCAACGCATTGACGTCGGTGAGCGACAGGTAGTTGAGTGACATGTTGCTGATCAGCTTCCAGAGAAAGTCTTGGTTCAGCGGCGGCGCGAAACTGGACGTGGGCACCGTGATGTTGCGGAAGCTGAGAAACTCCGGCGTCTTTTCGCTGCGCTGGTTGATGTCGCCGAGCTTGAGCTGGCGCGACAGGTTCTGGTTGGTGCACATCAATTCAATCGACAGCGTTTCGTGAGTGTCGGTGTGGCGGGTGCCAAAGCTCAGGTGCGTGTCGAGGCCGTCGTGCAGCGACGAGGGCTGCTGGCGAATGCTGTAATGCCGACGGCTGGTAGGCACGTCGAAACTCGGGTCATGCTCGAACGATTCGAACGGCACGTAGGCCTGATTGCCGCGCCCGCCGGGCTCCCAGCCGGTCACGCTTTCCACCGAAAACACGCCGCAATTCTCCAGGTCATATTCGGCGGGCATTAGCAGGTATTCGTCCTGCCTGCCGTCGAGACGAATTGGCAACGCGTCGTGCTTGAACAGGTTCACAATCGGCGTGCAATAGAGCTTCACGTTGTCCAACGTCGGACGCAGGCGTTGAATGCCGCTTTTGCGGATATCGAAGCGCAATTCGAAGCCGCGCACCTGCTTGAGCGTGTCTTCCGGCAAGGCCTGGAGCAGGTCCAGACCGTTGACATCGACGAACAGGAACTTGTCCTGAAAGGCGAAATATTCCTGCAAATAGCGATAACCGCGGAACGTGTTCAACGGGTATGGGATCAACGCTTCTTCTTCGGCAAAGCCCACCGGCTTGACCCGGTCGCCGGGCATCTTGAATGCCATCGGCATACCGTTGGCCCCCTCGATCGCCTGGCCGGCGTCGTCCAACGGAATCAGCTCGATTCCCGCCAAGCTGCGCAACAGGCTCAGGTACAGCATCTGGCTGATGTAACGCTCACCGGCGAAATGCAGGCGCAGACGACTGAGTTTCAGTTCGCCCAGGTGCCCGTCGGCGCTCAGCGCCAGACGCAGGCTGAGCAGCGCACCGTCACCCTTCACCGAATAGGTCAGCGCGGCCAGTTCTAGCGCCTGAACCTCGGTCGGGTAGCAGGTACGGAAGCGACACGGCACGTCACCGATGGGCAGGCTTTGCACCGGCGTGTCGCGCTCAACCAGCAAGGCCGGCCCCGACCGTTTCAACGGATCGAACTGCAACATGCTGAAGGCCGGCAGTGGCCGCATGTAATTGGGCCACAGCAGTTGCATCAACGAATGGCTGAGTTCGGGCAACTCATCATCGAGTTTCTGGCGCAGGCGACCGGTCAGAAACGCGAAACCTTCGAGCAACCGCTCCACGTCCGGATCCTGTCCAGCGTGCCCGAGGAACGGTGCCAATGCCGGGTTGCGCTCGGCGAATCGGCGCCCCATCTGGCGCAACGCTGTGAGTTCGTTTTGGTAATAGTGGTTGAAGGACATGGTGAACTCCGGTTGTCGTTAATCGACCTTGACTCGACCGCTGCCATCCAGGCATGCGGAAAAACTGACCTGGCGCTTGAGCCCCTCAATTTCCAGCAGCGCTTGGATGCTGAAGGACAGGCGAAGCTGATCGTGTTCATGCGGCAGGGAAATGACCTGCACGTTGCTCAGGCGCGGCTCGTAGGCTTCGATAAAGCGTTCAATGGCCCGACGAGCCTGACTCAGGGAGTCGTGCAGACTCAGGCGCATGTCATTGAGATCGGGTAACCCGTAATCGGGCAGCGTTTGCACGCTGCCCGCACGGGTACTGAGCATCTTGGTCAGATGGGACGCCACGGACGCCATGGTCGCGCGTTCGCGGCTCCAGCCGCGGCGTTTGTCCGCTTCGCCCGTCAGGCGTTCGAACAGGCTGCCGTATCCCCTCATGAGCGGCCCTTACTCCTTGTCCAGCTTGCCCACCAGCGACAGGGTGAAATCGGCCCCCATGTACTTGAAGTGCGGGCGCACGTTCAGGCTGACGCGATACCAGCCCGGCTCGCCGTCTACATCGCTGACGGTGATCTGAGCAGCACGCAGTGGGCGACGACCGCGGACTTCGGCGCTCGGGTTTTCCTGGTCGGCCACGTACTGGCGGATCCACTTGTTGAGTTCCTGCTCAAGGTCGGTGCGCTCTTTCCACGAACCGAGTTGCTCGCGCTGCAACACTTTCAGGTAGTGCGCCAGGCGGTTGACGATCATCATGTACGGCAGTTGGGTGCCGAGCTTGTAGTTCAGCTCCGCGGTTTTGCCTTCGGCGCTGATGCCGAAGAACTTCGGCTTCTGCACCGAGCTCGCGGAGAAAAACGCCGCGTTGTCGGAGCCTTTACGCATGGTCAAGGCGATAAAACCTTCCTCGGCCAGTTCGTATTCACGACGATCGCTGATCAGCACTTCGGTCGGAATCTTGGTTTCGATTTCGCCCATGCTTTCGAAGCGGTGCAGCGGCAGGTCTTCCACCGCGCCGCCGCTTTGCGGGCCGATGATGTTCGGGCACCAGCGGAATTTGGCGAAGCTGTCGGTCAGTCGGGTGGCAAAGGTAAACGCGGTATTGCCCCACAGGTAATGCTCGTGGCTGTGGGCGACGTTTTCCTTGTACACGAACGATTTAACCGGATTTTCTTCCGGGTCGTACGGGTTGCGCAGCAGGAAACGCGGCACGGTCAGGCCTACATAGCGCGAGTCTTCCGACTCGCGGAAGCTCTGCCATTTGGCGAATTGCGGGCCCTCGAAGTGATCTTTCAGATCCTTCAGGTCCGGCAAACCGGTGAAGCTTTCCAGACCAAAAAATTTCGGGCCGGCGGCAGCAACAAACGGCGCGTGAGACATGCAGGCCACGCTGGACACGTACTGCATCAGTTTCACATCGGGCGCGCTGGGGGACAGGTAGTAATTGGCAATGATCGCACCGACCGGCTGACCACCGAACTGACCGTATTCCGCCGTGTAGATGTGCTTGTACAGGCCCGCCTGCATCACTTCCGGCGAATCCTCGAAATCGTCCAGCAGGTCTTCTTTCGAGACGTTGAGGATTTCGATCTTGATGTTTTCGCGGAAGTCGGTGCGCTCGACCAGCAATTGCAGACCCCGCCACGACGATTCCAGCGACTGGAAATCAGGGTGGTGGAGAATTTCATCCATCTGACGGCTGAGCTTGGCATCGATCTCGGCGATCATGCGGTCAACCATGGCTTTCTTGACCGGCTCACCGTTGTTCTGCGGCTTGAGCAGCTCTTCGATGAACGCCGACACACCGCGCTTGGCGATGTCGTAGGCTTCGTCGTCCGGCGTCAGGCGGGTTTCGGCAATGATGCTGTCGAGAATGCTGTATTCGTTTTCGTGACTCTTTTGCTGCGCTGCACTTTTACTCATGGTATTGGCTTCCTTGGCTGATGGGGACTCAGGCGTCGTGGGCGGCGGCGTTCAGGCCGAGCTCACCGAGTACGCGAGCGCGGGATTCGTCGTCGGCGAGCACGCCTTCGATGGCTTTGCGAAACGCCGGCGCATTACCCAGCGGGCCTTTGAGGGCCACCAGCGCATCGCGCAGTTCCATCAGCTTTTTCAGCTCGGGCACTTGCTCGACCAGCGAGGCCGGGTTGAAGTCCTTCATCGCATTGACGCGCAACTGCACGGCCAACTCATCCGAGGCGCTGTCGTCTTGAAGGCGGTTCGGCACGCTCAGCGTCAGGCTCAGCTCTTGCTTGGCCAGCACTTCGTCAAACGTCATTTTGTCGATGCTGATCGGTTTGCGATCTTCGACTTTGCGTTCGTCTTTGCGGTGGGTGTAGTCACCGATTGCCAGCAGTTTCAACGGCAGCTCGACTTCTTCCTGGGCACCACCGGTGGCAGGTTTGAAGGTGACGTTGATGCGTTCCTTGGGGGCTACCGAGCCTTCTTTGGCCATGGCGTTTTTCCTTGCGGTTATGGCCCGAGGGCCTATTCGAGTACCACTTCGAGGTCGAGGTGGCACAGCCTGCGATAAATCTCTTCCTTGCGTTCACGCACGGCATGGTTCTGCGGTAACAGCTCGCAGCAGCTATGCAGTAAATGCAGCACTTCCAGCGCAAGATCGGGCTCCCAGGCGTGCAGACCTGAGTCCTGTAATGTTTGGTCGAGGGTTTCGAGTTGGGTCTTGGCCAGTTCGTATTTTTTGGCCATGAAGCACAGCCGCGCGAGGGCGAAGTGCCAGAAGAAGCGCACGCGTCCGCCCTGAGCGTTTTGCAGGCCTTGCTTGAGGGGCTGCACCGCGGCCTTAAGCCCGTCCTTGCGCAGAATCGGCAGGACTTCTTCGAGGGCCACTTCCCAAGCCGGCTGGGTGTCGGCCACTTCGACTTTGCGCGGCGCACTCGCTGTTTGCAGGCGCGGCATCACGCTGGCGCTGATCCAGGCACGGGTGACCGGGTCGGCGAACGGCGCACCGTCGTGAAAGCGCAGTTCGATAATGCCGGGCAGGCGCTGAATCAACAGCGCAAAATGGATTTCCACTTCGCGCATGGCCATCTCGGCGTTCAGGCCTAGAAGGCATTCCCAGACCATGCGCTGGCCGTCGAACCAGAAAGGCGCCTTCGCCAGGCTCGCCTCCAGTTCCACCAACAGGTCGGCGTACTTGGCCTGATCGAAGCGATCCTGATAGGCCTTAAGCTTGTCCGCCGGCAACCCGCGCAGCACCGTGATCTGTTCGGCGTTGCGTTCGGGTACTGCGTCGATGGTCATCCACAGCAGCGTGCGGTTCAGGCGCAGGGCGCGCAGGTCGGTGGCTTTCTGCTTGAGCCACCAGGCACACAACGGACGGGCGCTTTCCTGCTGCGCGCGCAGGGCCTTGTGGGCTTCTTTTTCGTTGTCGATCGGTGCGCCGGGGGTGAACAGTTGCGTCGCGGCTTGCTTGACTTGGGCCACGGCCGCGCCGACCAAGCCGGGCTCCGGTTGGTTGTCGGCGGCGCGTTGCACCATGCTTTTCAGTCGGCGCGAAATCGGCAGCAGAAGCGGCGCGTCGCTGCCCAAGTGCTGGGTGCACGCGGCATCAAGGCCTTCCAGGTGTTCAACCAGCCGTCGAAACAGCGGCAGTTGCTCCTTGATCGCGACGTCTTCGCTAAGTGCCTGCTCGACACGCGGCACCAGCCAACTGATCGCCGCGGAGCGAGTACGGGCCTTGTTCGGATGAACCTCGGCCCAATGGTGTTCGCACAGGTGGTGCAACAAGCCGATACCGGCGAGCAAGCCTTGGAACGATTCGCGCTGGTACAAGGCCCAGGTCAGCCAGGCACCGACGCGCAAATCCTTGGACTGGGTGCGCAGCAAGGCTTCGCTGCGCTCACGAATTTTCAGCCAGTCGATCTGTCCGCTTTCGTGAATGGATGACGCTTTCGAAAGCTCGTGCTCTATCGCTTCGAACTCGCCCGAAAAGCGAACGTCTTCACCCGCAAAACTCTCAGGGAGGACCGCGCCTTTGGCCAGGTCGAAATAGTGCGTGTAGAGCTTATTCGCGTAGGACATCCAAGACCTTAAACGTCAAATACACATGAGAATTGCAGTCCACGAGTATCCAAACGC